>CALROS020000010.1:0-13008 GCA_943369855.1 Chitinophaga pinensis
CTCGAAAAGATCGTAACCGTGAAAGAGAATGAAGCGGCTGTCATCAGCGCCGCGCGGCGATTCGACGATCTGTCGAACGATGTGCGGAAAAAAGTGATCTCGGCGACCGGCGAGGAAAAAGCGCTCCCCGAATACAAACACAAACTCGAGCAGTCCAAACCGACGGCAATGGATGCATCGAAGACCGGACCGAACAACACCGTCGCCGCGACGGACCGGAAACTGAAGATGGATGTCCGTCTCGCCTCGCTCCGCGTGCTGGCGCGCCGCGAGATGATCAATCTCATCACGCAGTATCTCGGCGCGTTCCCGCTCTACAAGACGACCGTCGAAACGCAGAACTACGCGGAACTGCTTCCCGAATACGACTGCGAGAACGAGAACGATTTCAAGAATGTGATGGATATGTGGAATCTGCTCATCTATGAGACGAGCGACGTGCAGAAGGCGGAGCATCCGCTCTATCAAAAAGCGCGGGTGGATTCAAAAGTGCCGATCGATCTGCAGTCCATCCACTCCTTCTACCATTCGGACCTTGAGATGGTGGTGGAAGAAGGAAAGCACCGCCTCGCGCAGAGCATCCAGAAGATCTTCAACGACTGCATCGGAAAGAAACCGGTCACCCCAATCGAGTGGATGAACGCGTACATCATCTTCCTGAACCGGATGACGAAGTATCTCGATACCATCATCAATCAGATCCGTGCGTAAGAAACCATCTCACACAAAGGCACAAAGAAGAGCAACGGCCACAGAGAACACGGAGAAGAACAATTAATAATGTAGGGGCGGACGCAAGTCCGCCCTTTGCATTTTATTCAGCACGATAGAACACGGATCTAACGGAAAAAGAGGATGTGCACGGATAAAAGAATTTGAAGGAAGGCGTCTAGGACAAAACGCGCGTGCAGAGAAAAACAATCCACGAATAACACGAATGAACACAAATGTAGGGCGGACGCAAGTCCGTCCTTTGTGTTTAGCAGGAATAGAACACGCCTGCTCCAAAGGAGTCCTTCGGACCTGACCGGCGATACAAGTGAGAGGTCAGTCGGGCAGGGATCGGGCGGAAGAAGTGGATCGGCGCGGATACAGGAATGTGATGATCAATCGAGGAGCCATTCCAACGCGTTCGTTCTGTCATAAAAGACCGAATATGTATACCCCTGATTCAAGCAGACTGCTTCTAAGAACTTGAAGTGTTCTTTATGGTCCTGATGAATGAGTGCGGCGATCTTAATTCCCAGCATCATTCCGATCAACCGAAATAGTTTTGGTCGCTCATACACTTCCAGCGAATTACCGGTTACCGCGTCGATATTTCGATGATCGATCAACACCCGGGTTATTCTGTTCTTTTTCATCGTATCAGCAATCGACTTCGCCATAGACTCCGAGCTTTCATTGTCTGCAACTCCGCTCGTTGTGATCTCGAGATATTTTTGATCACGGTGAATAACGGTCTGCCACTCCATGATGGTTCCGGTTGAATTCATATGTCCCTTCGTTGGCGGAATGGTGTGAGGGTGTTCCCGATAGATCCTTCGCCTGATGATCGACGTTGCTGCGATAGCTGCAGCAAATGATCGACAAAATAAATAAAACGGAACTGGTGAGCAATCGTGCCGATGCGCATTTCTTCGGGAATACAGGACAATCGTATATGATTTTCCGGTGTGTCGGAGTGGAACAAACGGCATCGTGTGCGGCGGCGTCTGTACCGGGAAGGAACAACAAACAGATATCCCAGAACGAATCGGTGCTGGATATCGTTGAAGCAGAGAATATTATTTCATCAATACCAATTTCTTCACCGCTGTATGATCTCCGGCGTTCATTCGTGCAAAATAAATCCCTGCGGCGAAGGATGATGCGTTCCATGTGACCGAGTATTGCCCCGCGCTTTTTTCTTCGTTCACCAGCTCTGTCACTTCCCTGCCGAGCATATCGTAGACGGAGAGTGTTACGCGTGCGGCGGCAGGCAACTCGTACGTGATGCGGGTGGAGGGATTGAACGGATTGGGATAGTTTTGATGAAGCAGGTATTCCCCGGGGATCGAAGCTGAGTGATCCTGAACATCTGATACGATCTCATCAAGATTTCTCCACCATATTCCGGATTCATAACTTCCGACAAAGAGTTTTTTGTTCGTTGACATGATCGTGTAGGCGCTCCACGTATTCGAGAACATCGGATAATAGGAAAACCCGGCATCGGTCCAATGTTCACCCAGATCGGCGGTATAATGAACTCCGAACGCACCGGCGACGAATAATATCTTGCCGACCCGCTGCAGATTGTAAAATGCGTATATATCCTCGGACATATTGGTGGGCACCCATACGCTGTCGTTCATTTTCAATGTGGCGATATAGGAATCGGATGCCCCGAAATATAAGGAATCGATCTTGGAATACGATGCGATCTCTCCGTCGGTGATCATCCCGTGTGTCTTGATCCAGTGTTTGCCGTAATCCCGGGAAAGGAATATTCCGGTACGTGAAGTCACCAGCACCGTACTGTCGATCACTTCAACGCGGGTGATGATCTTTCCCAGGAACGCAGAGTCGAGCACTTCAAATGTTGCGCCGGAATTCGACGAGTAATAGAGACCGTTCCCCCATGTGCCGGCATAAATGCGGTTCTTTTGTACGGCAACACTGACCGCGTTTTGATGCAGAAGCGGGCTCCAGCGGTCTTCCGTAACACTTCTTCTATAAAGACCGAAACGGCTTACCGCGTACAGCACTGTGTCCTGAATGCTTCCGTCGTAGATATAGTCGACACTGTCGGTCGTGAGATCCCGCCACTCGCTTCCCTCATTTGTCGATATGAACACACCGTTAATATTGCTGGCGAGCATCGTAGAATCTTTCATGCGCGCAAACCGGACGAATGAATTTTTATTGATCGTACCGGAGATCTTCCACGTTGTTCCCCCGTCCGATGATATCTGAACTCCCCGTAAACCGGTGGCGATGAACAGTTTCCCCGCTTCAGCGATGACGTCATTTGTGATGAAGACGGATCCTCCATTGAAAACGAACCGCCAACTGCTGAAGGATGAATCGGAAATGACAAGCCCGCAGTATGTTGCAGCATACACCGTACCATCCATCACTCTGATATTGAACACGGGGATCCTCGGAAAGAGCGTATCGAACTTTGTCCACGCCGAAGAAGAGGCTGACAGCCGGTACAATCCGCTGTCGGTTCCCGCATAATAGAAGGTATCGATCTTCGTTAACGCGTTGACGGTCCTCGATTCGATCCCGTTATTGAATTGTATCCAATGGGAGCCCCGGTCGCGGGACATGAACACACCTTTGTTGTGCACGCCGGCGAGCATCACCGAATCTGTGACGGCCAGCGAGAATATGCTGCTGTCCGGTAAGCTCTTGTTCAAGGAGCGCCAATGAATTCCAAGGTCCCTGGACTGATACACGCCGGCCTCTGTGCATGCATAGACAGTATCTTCATCCCACACAAGATTCCGGATCCTCTGCTTCGAGATCATTTCATCAACAGGTCCCCATGAACCGCCAAAATCACTTGATCTGTAGAGAACTCCTTTTGCAGAACCGGCTAACACAATATTCTTTTTTCCTGTCACAGAAAGGATACCGCCCGAAGTGAAGCCGTACGGATCTCTGATCCACGTTCTTCCGCTGTCGGAAGTATAGTATAGATGGTCACGGCATGCTGCATAAATTTTATCATTCAACCGGGTCAATTCATTCACTACGGCGCACTCAGGTCCATTCACCTGTTTCCACTGCGAAAGACCCGTGCTGAAGAGTGATATAGCGAGGATGAAGATGGATGCGAAGGCATTCTTTGAACTTTTCATTATTTTAAAGGACCCAATTTAGTTTTCGGAGTTTTGGTGATCATCAATTTAACAGGACCAATATTTTTCCCGCTGTTTGTGATAACAATGTATCAAATTGTCATCCGCTCCACAATCACGCAAATACGTACTCTTCAGCAGAAACGGGACATTTTCATATGATTACCAACTCGCCGCTTCCTGATCTCCGGTGATATATCATTGAAGAGGTGCGAGAGGTTACCTTTTGTATTTTGTATTCATTATTGTTATTCGTGATTTGCTCTTCTCCGTGTTCTCTGTGGTAAATGCTGTAAGATCAAAAGGACGGACTTGCGTCCGCCCCTACATTTCTCTGTCGGTGTAGATCCGTTCTTTCCGTGTTATCGGTGTTCTATTGGAACATCCTTTCGGACGTTCGTACATCGTACTTTTCTCTCTGCCCTCCGTGTTCTCCGTGGTGAATGCTGTTTAGATCAAAAGGACGGACTGGCGTCCGTCCCTACATTTCTCAATCCGTGAAAATCCGTTCTTACCGCTTTATCCGTGTTATCGTTGTTTTATTGGAACGACGTTTCGGATATTCCAACATCGTGCTTTCCTCTGTGTCCTCCGTGGTGAATGCTGTTTAGATCAAAAGGACGGACTGGCGTCCGTCCCTACATTACTCTGTCGGTGGAGATCCGTTCTTTCTGTGTTATCGGTGTTCTATTTGAACGTCCTTTCAGACGTTCCCACATATTCCTTTTTCTCTGTGCCCTCTGTGGCTCGGTGGTTAAGTCATTTGAAGCAATTCCCTCTATACTACGTTGCATTTCACTTTGATTTGTGCTACTTTGAAACGTCATTTTATCATTTTATTGCCGATTTTCCCCGATTTTTGCAGTTGGACGAAAGCAGGGTGCAGCCACACACCAATAATTACAGTGGAGAACGATCCGGGAAAAGGGCCAAAAGAGCAGGAGTTATGGCAGAAGAAACACCCGAGCAGCAGCCGGAACAGCAGGCTGAGCCGCAGAACACCAACAATCCCAAACGGGATAACCCGTTCCGCCGAAAGAATTTCCGCGGAAAATACCCGCGCCCGCAGCGCAAACCGGAATCTGAATTCCCCTCCCTAGAGAAAGTGGACGAACTTCCGGCAACAATTTTCGGTGAAGAAGCGGTCACCGCAGAGAAACAACCGCAGGAACAAGCTCCGGCACAACCACAGCAGCAACAGCAGCCCCGTCCTCAGCAGCAGCAGAGACAACCGCAGCAGCCCAGACAGCCGCAACAACCGCGTCAACAGCGCGAGCCTCGTGAACAGCGTGAACCGCGCGAACAGCAGCAGAGAAATTCCGGCGGCGGTGTCACCGTCTCCGTTGTCATTCCGTTGCTCAACGAAGAGGAATCACTCCGCGACCTGCACGAACAGCTGAAGAATTCCCTGGCGCGCGTCGGCGGAAATTATGAACTGATCTTTGTGGACGACGGCTCGACCGATAATTCATTCAAGGTGCTGCGTGAATTGAAATCGCGCAACCCGCGCGTGAAGGCGATCCGCTTCCGCCGCAACTACGGCAAGAGCGCGGCACTTCAGGTCGGATTCCAGAAAGCGGTCGGCGAATTTGTGATCACGATGGATGCGGACCTGCAGGACGATCCGGCAGAGATCTCGAATCTGGTGCGTGAACTCCGCGGCGGCTACGATGTCGTCTCCGGCTGGAAGAAGAAACGGAAAGACCCGCTCGGCAAGACCATCCCGTCGAAATTCTTCAACTTCGTCACGGCGAAGGTCACCGGCATCAACATCCACGACTTCAACTGCGGACTCAAAGGGTACCGTAACGATGTTGTGAAGAGTGTGAACGTGTACGGCGAACTTCACCGTTACATTCCCGCCCTGGCGCATTGGCTCGGCTTCCGCGTCGGCGAGACCGTCGTGAACCATCGTCCCAGAAAATACGGTAAGACAAAATTCGGTATGGCCCGCTACTCGCGCGGATTTTTGGATCTGCTGACGGTCGTCTTTACAACCCGGTATGTCTCGCGTCCGCTCCATCTGTTCGGCGGCTGGGGCATCCTCTCCGCGCTTTCAGGATTCGTCATCAGCGCATGGCTGGCATATGAAAAATATATGAACGGTCAGCCGCTCAGCAATCGTCCGCTGTTCATGGCGGCGCTGATCATGATCATCCTCGGCGTACAGTTCGTTTCCATGGGACTGCTCGGTGAACTGATCACCAAGAACCAGCAGTTGGAAAAAGAGTATTCCATCCGTGAAGAGCTGTAAATGAAGATCACGCTGATCGGACCTGCGTACCCGCTTCGCGGCGGGAACGCACTCTTTGTCGCTCACTTGTACGAAGCACTCTCGGCGCACCACACGGTTGATGTGGTGTCGTTCTCCCGTTTGTACCCGTCCATCCTGTTCCCCGGCGTCCGTCAGAACGATATCAGCAGTTCTCCGCTCAAGAAGCATCCCGCTCGTCCGCTGCTGGACAGCGTCAATCCTCTCACATGGTTCTCCGCTGCAAAGGATGTAACATCAAAACGTCCCGACGTTGTGATCATCACGTGGTGGAATCCGTTCTTCGGTCCTCTCGTACGCACTGCTGCATCGATGATCAAGAAAGCGGGAATTCCCGTCATCATCGTTGCGGAGAACGTGATCTCGCATGAAGGCCGCGCCGTCGATCTGATGCTGACAAAGCTCGCGCTCAACACCGCGGATGCTTTCCTCGTCCTTTCAAAGGTCGTGGAAGAGACGGTGAAGAAATTATATCCGAGCGTTCCGACGTTCCGTTCTTCACTTCCTGTCTATGATTGCTACCAATCCGGCGATGTTGCTCCGCAGTCCGTTGCGAAAGAGCGGCTTAGTCTCGCGGGAAAGGATGTCATCCTCTTCTTCGGTTACATCCGCGAATACAAAGGATTGATGAATCTGATCGAGGCGTTTCCGCTGGTAAAGAAAGAAGTTCCGAATGCGCATCTGCTCATCGTCGGCGAATTCTATAAGAATCCCAAGGAATATTACGACGCCATCGAACGGCTGAACATGAAGAACGATGTGACCATCGTGGCGGAATACGTAGCAAATGAAGAAGTGTATAAGTATTTCACCGCATCGAATGTGGTTGTTTTGCCCTATAATGAGGCCACACAGAGCGGTATCATGAGCATCTCGCAGTCCTTCGGCGTGCCGGCGATCGTCACCAACGTGGGCGGACTCGGCGAACTGCTGGAGGACGGCAAGACAGGATTCATCGTTGAACCGAGGAATGTCGGCGTGCTCGCAGCATCCATCATCCGCTATTTCAAAGAGGGGCGCGAGAAGGAATTCTCCGCCGAAGTGGTGAAGAGAAGTCAGGCGAACAGTTTCAATACGATCCTGGAAGTGTTCAACAATATCTTTGCGGCGCTGAAGTTGAAAAAATAGAACAGCGATTGAGAAACAGTACACTTGCCAAGTCTTCAAGACTTGGCAAGTGTTTATACCGAAAATTTTTGACCTGAACCAATGATCATCAAATACGACTGCACATATTTTCCCGGTGACAGGCCGTGCCGCTTTCATAAGACCGAAGGAGTGAAGTGCGACAACTGCACGCACTACGCGGTCGCTGAGAAACGGATCCTCATCATCAAGCTCGATGCCACCGGCGATGTGCTCCGTACAACTTCGGTGCTGCATGGGATCAAAGAGCGCTATCCGTCATCCGAGATCACCTGGATCACGCGGAATGCCGCTGTATCGATCTTCAAGAATAATGAATTGGTGAATCGAACGTTCGCGTACGAATCGACCGAAACATCGGCATTGATCGCCGTGGAGAAATTCGACCTCGTCTATAATTTTGACGCATCATTTTCCAGCGCCATCCTTGCATCACAATCCAACGGGATCGCAAAGTTCGGATACGGCGTGAATGAGCGGGGCGATGTGCATCCGCTCAACAGCGCGGCGGAAGAATGGTTCGAGATGGGTGCGTTCGACGATGTGAAAAAGAAGAACACACGCACGTATCAGGACCACATGCTCGCGATCGCGGGCATCACCACGCAGAAGAAGGACATCATCATCACCCTGTCCGACAGCGAAAAGAAATTCGCGGCAGATTTTGCCATTTATCATGGACTGGCCGGAGCGAATGCGAAGATCGGACTGAACACCGGAGCAAGCGACCGCTGGCAATACAAGATGTGGACTCTCGACGGATTCACAGCAGTGATCAAAACAATTTTAGCCAAGACTGATTCACTCGTGCTTCTGTACGGCGGTCCGCTCGAAGCAAAACGGAACGAAGAACTCGCCGCCATCGACCCGAAGCGGGTGATCAACATGGGAACGAACAACACACTGCGCGAATTCTTCGCACTCATCACCTTGTGCGATGTGTTCGTCACCGGCGACACACTTGCGCTCCACGCCGCAACGGCGATGAAGAAAAAAGTGCTCGCGTATTTCGGTCCCACTTCGGTGGCCGAGATCGAATCCTACAACGGACAGATCACGAAGATCCATTCGGACCTCGACTGTCTCTGTTGTTATAAGATGACGTGCGATTTCGAGCCGAACTGCATGAACTCCATCACACCGGAGGTCATGTTCACACAGATCCAGAATATTCTTTCAATTAAATAAAATAGCCCGTCGCAAGCTGACGGGATATTTTGTCGTGCCCGAATGTTTCTGTCGGGCATCCATATATAGATTCCCGCCAAGAGCATGCGGGAATGACAGCCTGGTAGAAAATATTTATTTATAACATTGTATTTTGAAAGTATGTGAAAGTAAAATAACCATGCATTACGATCCCATTAAAGATTCCATCGGCAATGTTGTCCGCAAAGCACCCGTGCTGCGCCGGCTCTTCTATTTTACGCTCGGCATGATGTTCCTGCGCACGTGGTTCGTGAAACGGGAACTGAAGAATTTCCTTTCCAAGCGCAAAGGACCATTCAACTTGTTCGACGCCGGCAGCGGATTCGGTCAGTATTCCTATTACATCGCGAAGCGATTCCCGAATGCCACCATTCACGCGATCGATGTGAAGGAAGATTACATCGCGGATTGTAAACAATTCTTTGCAGCAGAAGGTCTCAAGAATGTGAATTTCGGCGTAGAGGATCTGACGGTTCCCACACACACGAACCGTTTCGATTTCATCCTCTCCGTTGATGTGATGGAGCATATCGTGGAAGATGTGACCGTCTTCAAAAATTTCTACGCCGCACTGAAACCGGGCGGAATGGTGCTCATCAACACCCCTTCCAATCTCGGCGGCTCGGATGTGCACGGCGAGGATGAGGAGTCCTTCATCGGTGAACATGCGCGGGATGGATATTCGGTGGAAGATATCACCGCAAAACTGAAAAGCGTCGGATTCACCGTGCTCTTCACAAAATATTCCTACGGACCGGTCGGCTCCGTCGCCTGGCGGCTCGGCATCAAATATCCGATGCTGATGCTGAACGTCTCCAAAGCGTTCTTCATCGTGCTTCCCTTCTATTATATCGCGACACTCTGGCTCACGCTCATTCTGATGTGGATCGATTTCAATTCCACGAATGCTGCGGGAACGGGACTGATCGTTGCGGCGGAGAAAAAATAATATTTGCTTGTATTCTGTTATCGTTGGGCCAGGACTGAAGTCCTGGCCTGTGTTTTTCTCCGTGTTCACTGCAGCCTCCGGGGTGAATTCGCGTTAATCTGACCGCATTTCACCGCATTTCTCCGTATATTTCATCCGTAACTCGTTTCCTTTCACTCTTTTACCGATTATTACGACAATGAATTATATCATAGAATTACTCGCGGCAAATCAGTTGTTGCTCCTCTTTTCCGTCATCGGCATCGGGTATCTGCTCGGTTCCATCAAGATCTTCGGATTCAACCTCGGCATCACCGCCGTTCTTTTTGTAGGAATGGGTCTCGGCGCACTCGATCCGCGCATGGCGCTTCCCGATCATATCTATATCCTCGGACTGGTACTCTTCGTCTACTCTATCGGACTGCATGCCGGACCGAATTTTTTTGCATCGTTCAATAAACACGGACTGAAATCGAACGTATTCGCGCTCGTGGTGATCTTCTCCAGCGCACTGCTTGCCGTGCTCATTTCCACTGTTTCGGACATGCCCGCATCGATCGTTTCCGGCATCTATTGCGGAGCGCTCACGAATGCGCCGGCGCTCGCCGCATCCATTGAAACAGTGAAGTCCCTCACCGTCGGACTCCCCGCTGCAACCCGCGAGGCGACGGCGAATAACTTCGTCGTCACGTTCGGTCTTACCTATCCGTTCGGCGTACTCGGACTGATCCTTTTCTTCTATCTCTTCACGAAGATCTTCAAGGTGGACCTTGCCAAAGAGGAACAGGACAGGATCAATCAGACCGACCCGAGCGAGATCCTAAGCAGAACATTCCGCATCACGAATCCCGCCATTCTGGGAAAGAAGGTGGAAGAGGTGATGAAGACGCTCGTGAAGACCGGATTCGTGCTGAGCAGGATCAAAAAAGGGAACAACATCGTCGTCGTCGATCCATCCATCGTGCTCGACGCGGGGAATGAGATCGTCGTCGTCGGGACCGAAGCATCGCTGGCCCGCGCCGCCATGGTGTTCGGTGAAAAGCTGGACCAGCATCTCGGCACGGAGAACGACGGTATCGAATACCGCAGGATCTTCGTCTCCAGCCATCATGTTGCAGGAAAGAAGATCCATCAGTTGAACCTGGAACGGGACTTCGGCGCGACCATCACCCGCGTCCGCAGAGGAGACATCGACTTAGTGCCGTCACCTGAGATGATCCTTGAGCTTGGCGACCGGGTCCGCGTCGTGACACGCGAGGAGAATCTTGACCGCGTGACAAAATATTTCGGCGATTCCATCAAAGGTATTTCCGAAACAGATTTTCTTTCCTTATCATTAGGGATCGTGATCGGCGTGTTCGTCGGTATGTTCCCGATCCCGCTGCCGAACGGAACATCGTTCAAGCTCGGTTTCGCCGGCGGTCCGCTCGTTGTGGCGTTGCTGCTCGGTCGATTACAAAGGACCGGTTCGATCATCTGGACCCTTCCGTTCAGTGCGAACATGGTGCTCCGTCAGATCGGATTGATCTTCTTCCTTGCCGGCATCGGAACAAAAGCTGGCTTCGGATTCGGCAGCACGTTCCAGTCCGGCGGATTCGGCTACATCGTCGCCGGCGCCGTCATTACCAGTTTCACCGCAGTCACAACGATCGTGATCGGATATAAAGTGCTGAAAATGCCGATGACCGCATTGATGGGGATCGTCAGCGCCATCTCCACGCAGCCGGCGGCGCTGGCGTATGCCAATCAGCAGGCGCAGAACGATCAGCCGAATTTGTTTTACACCAGCGTGTATCCTGCGGCTACGGTCGCAAAGATCATCCTGGCGCAGATACTCGTTACCGCATTATGGCATTAATCAGGGGGTTGTAGAACTATGCGAAACATCCGTTCCATTCTTGTCCTTCTGTTCACCGGTGTGCTCATCGGCACCGCGCAGAATCCGTTCGAAGCGTTCCTGCTGTCCAAACAGCGTCTGCAGGAAAAGGATACGGCTGCGTATTTTTATCTTGCCGAACAGGCCTATACGCTTGCACCGTTCAATCTGGAATTCACCGTGAATTATGCACGCGCCTGCGTTGTGGTCGGACGGCAGATCCGCGCAACGAATCTTCTGCAGAGCGTTGCGGACATCGGCTTCGATTTCAGTCTTGAAACCGACACCACATTTGCACCGCTGTGGAAGCAGAGCAAGTTCAAACAGCTCGTTGCAAAGTCAAAACAGAATTCAAAACTGACCGCCAGCAATTACGCATTCTCAGTGAAAGAAAAGGACCTCATTCCCGAAGGGATCACCTACGATCCGCGCCAGCAGAAGTACTATATCAGCAGCATCTATAAACGGAAGATCGTCGGCATCAATCTGGACGGAAGCTCGTTCGACTTCACCGCCGAAGCGCAGGACGGACTCTACAGCACTGTCGGCATGAGAGCGGACGCCGCACGGAATCAGCTCTGGGTAATGGGCGTGATCAACACTCCGAGACCGAGAATGATGAACGCATCGGATCTCGGGAAATCAGCGGTCTTCCTGTACGATCTTGAGACGAAGAAACTCCTGAAGAAATACACACTGAACGATACACTGAAACATATGTTCAACGACTGCGTGATCGTGGACGGCTCCGTCTATTTGACGGACAGCGAGAACGAGAGCATCTACCGCATCGACAAGGAATCCGGCACATTCACACGGTTCTATCATTGGGACTGGATGTTCTACCCGAACGGCATCACCGTTTCGCAGGACCAGAAGTATCTTTTCGTCGCACATTGGGCGGGCATCAGCAGGATCGCGCTGGCAGACACGCAGATGGTAATGCTGCAGTGCAAACCGAACACCACGCTCACCGGCGTGGACGGGCTCTACGCGTACGAGAATTCGCTTGTCGCGGTGCAGAACGGCGCAGGACCGCAGTCCCGCATTATGCTCTTTGAATTGAACAAAACGATGGACGCTGTTGCGAAGTCCACCGTACTCGAATCACAGAATCCGCTCTATAATATCCCGACCAGCGGCGTGATCGTGGATGATGAGTTCGTGTTCATCGCAAACAGTCAGCTGCAGAATTTCGATGCACAGGGCAACATCTTCCCGCAGGATAAGCTGCAGCCGACGTACATCCTGAAATTGAAACTGAATTCGAAGGAAGGGCAATAGATTACACCGCTCCGTTTGTCATGCCCGAATGATTCTATCGGGCATCCATAAATAGATTCCCGCCAGGAGCATGCGGGAATGACACAACAACACAAGAATCACGTCATTTTTCTGTCCAAGATCTAAGCAAAAATCTTGTTTCGTCACAAAACAACAAACCCCGATGAAGAATATTCATCGGGGTTTTTCTTTTTCCTTGAGCCAAGGATCGTTGTTATTCGCTGTCCACTCTCTGCTCTATCGCGGTTTGGATCTTCACCGGAAGTTTGTTGAACAGATCATAACCGGTCAGCGATTCCACCGAATCGACACTCACGCGGAATGTTCTCCAATCATCGCTCTTGTGGATCTTCTCATTATCATTCGGCATCACTACGGCGATGGTGCGTGTTGATGCTGTCACTCGGTGCAGATCGTTCACTCCCGTGTCGAGCACCAGGAC
>CALROS020000011.1:0-12287 GCA_943369855.1 Chitinophaga pinensis
CACGATGAGTGTTCCGCCGGATTCTTTATCGCCGAAGATGAGTGTGCCGGCTTCGATCGTGATCTTGTACGTGGAATCAACGAAGTACCAGCCGGTGATGACGTAGGTGGTATCTTTGCTGAGCGTAACGTTCGATGTCTGGTGGAACGGAACGCGGAAGTTCGCAACTCCGCGTCCTGAGCCGATCACCTTCGTCGGACGTGCCAACGATATCGATGCGACCAGCATCAGCATAACTGACGCAATGGTAAGAATTTTTTTCATGAATGCTCCTGATGGATGATGAGAGTGATGTGAGAAAACAGCAATGGCTATCTTAGTTCAACGTCAACAAGATAGCCATCGTATGTTACCGCACCGTAAAGGATGTGTTACCGAACAGCGAAATTATCGTTACATCGTCAACGACAGCTGCAGACTGTACGTGATGCCGGTGTTGATTCGCTGATAGTCACGGTCCTGCTGTGTGAGCACACGTTCTTTGTTCAGAAGATTCTTCACCGTCAATTTTGTTTCGATGCCGAGATTCCACGGCTGCGAGATGCTCAGGTCCACCATATCGCGCGGCTGCTCGTAGATATCGGATGTGAGGAATCCGACCGCATCGAGACGCTTGCCGAATTTGTTATAGAGAACATTCACCGATGTGCCGAGTGACGGTTCGGTGAACGAAAGTGAGAGATTCATCATGTACGGCGACTGTCCCTGCAGCGGACGCGTTCCGTAGGTGGTGACGGTGTTCGAGGAATTTCCGCTGACGATCGGGAATTTCACTTCGGAATTGATGCGCGTATAATTTCCGCTCACAGAGAAATTGTTCAGATATCCGCCGAACATATTGAGTGTCTTGCGGAATTCGAACTCATATCCGGTGTTCGTTGCATGATCGGAATTGAACCACGAACGCGTCCGCACCGATGTGAAGAACAGCTGCTCCTCGATTGCGCCGGAGAATGATTTGCTGAAATAGCTGAACGAGAGCACTTCACCCGCCGAGGGGAAGAATTCATAGCGGATATCATAATTGTGCACATAGGACCGCTTCAGATTCGGATTTCCGCCCACCACTTCATACGTGATGAAATCATAGAATCCGGAGGATGCGATCTCGCGGAACTCCGGCCGGTTCACCGTGTGACTGTACGCGAGACGGAGATTCATATTCTCGGACATGATATAGGTGAAGTTTGCCGAGGGAAGGATATCCACATTCTTCAATTCAGTATCATTCGTCGGCCCGTCCGCCTGATAGGTGCGCGGGACCTTCACGGTCTGCACGGAATGTTCCATCCTCGCACCGCCGGTGAATCTGAACGAAAGGTCGAACAATTCGAAGGGAATATCGGTCATCGCATAGTGCGCGATCACGGATTGATCACCGGTATAGTTGTCCGTCGGTTTGGATGCATCTTCCATCTTCAATTTATTACCGCCGTAATTCGCCTGCGAGTAGATCGTTTCGATCGGAAGCTGCGACAGTGCGGGATCGTATGTTTTCAGAAGCACATTGAAGAATCGGATCTCGTAATTCGTGGATTTCGTCTCGATCATCGAACCGAACTTCACTTTAGCGGAACTCACGGGCAACGAAAGATCGATGTGCGCATTCTCCGTCCGTCCGTTCAAATGGGCCCATGACCGCTGATTGATCGCGGCATCATATGGCGAACCATCGGGTGCTTCGATATCACGGTAATAGGTGACATCTTTGCGGTCAGGATCCTGGCGCGATGATGAAGAAACGGACATCTTCCAGTCCGCACTCAATCCGCCGAAATCGGGGAACCGATGTTCTCCGGAAAGGATCCCGGTGTACGATCTTCGCTGACTCCACGACGTTGCGATGAATTTATTGTTCGTGCTGTTGTTCCGGTCATCTCCGCTGAAATTCCGGATCTCATCCTCGCCGGTCTGGTTGAAATTATTCTTGAAGGAGATCTTATGCAGCCCGGAGAATTTATAGCTCAGATTGAGCATTCCGCCCCACAGCACCGAAAAATTATCCTGCGTGCCGGTGATATTGCGGGAGATCTCGATGGCATTGATCTCTTTGTAACTGCGCTGGAAAGAGGAACGATACGATAACGCGCCGATATAGCCGAACTGTCCCGCATCAGGATCATTCTCATCCGCCATGATGTTGTCACCGAACGAAAGACTGAATGATGAATTCATCGGTGCTTTCGATTTTTGCGGTGCCCACGTGTTCGGCAGTGTTTTGCCGAGGTCTGTCAGATTGGAAGGGATCTCCGGCAGCGCACGTTTACCGTCGTCCGAACCGAGCCAATCGGTCTTCCCGCCCTGTGATTCATTAAAATCCTTGAATGTTGTGACAGAATTCCATCCCGATGTGAGTCCGATCTTTACCGTGCGTGTCTCCGGAAAATCGAGTGTGTTCATCTGCACCAGACCGCCGGTAAAATCGCCGGGCAGGTCCGGTGTTGCACTTTTGATCACCACGGTATTGTCCAGCAGATTGGAAGGGATCATGTCGAATGCAAAACTCTTCTTTCCCACTTCCGAACTGCTTACCGAAGCACCGTTCAGCGATGTACCGTTATACCGCTCGGATGCACCGCGCACATAGACGAATTTATTATCCACGATCGATAATCCGACCACGCGTTTCAGAACGTCGCTCGATGTCGCATCCGGTGTCTTCTTTACCTGTTCCGAGCTGATACCGTCGCCGATGGTCGACGATTTCTTTCGCTCTGCAAGGATCGCTCCCTCGCCGGACTTGATCGCCGTTGCGCTGATCACCACTTCCTGCTGCTGGATCCCCTGGTCCTCGCCGAGACTCACCGTCAGCGGTGTTGTTTCGCCGCTCTTTATTTCTACACCCGAGATCAGTTTCGTCTCATATCCCATGAATGTGATACGCACATCATACACTCCTGCGGGGATCTTTTTTATCTGGAATTTTCCTTCAATGTCCGTTGACGCGCCGAATTTCGTGTTCACCACCATCACATTCGCACCGATCAGATCTTCGCCGGACTTTGCATCCGTTACTTTTCCGGAGAGCGTCCCTCCCTGCTGTGCCTGCTGCTGGCGGATCTTTTCGAGAGTGCTCTGTTCCTGCGACAGTGCGACATTCGAAACTGCAATCAAAATAATTGTTGAAAGGATGATCGATCTGATGTTCTTCATTCTATAGGCCTTATTGGGTTCTTAATTGAATTTCTTTCAACCAAAATCCTCTTTTCCTGTTAAGTATGTGTTACGCCCGTGTTACCGATGGTTTAAAATTCGGTAACATGTTCTTGACACAGTGTTAACATAGTCTCAACATTTCTCTTTGATCTTCAATCGATGAATGGATGAAATCCTTTGGATATTTCCAAAAATGCTGTTTCACTTAGCACTTTCGGATCGGAAGGGGAAGAATGCGGAATCGGCGGATGAATGATAATATGGGATGTCATTGACCCGACATTCAATAATTTCCAAAAATGATCGGTAAAGGTCATGACTCCGTACCAGCAGAACAGATCGCGGTTTCCCCTGCCTGCTTTCTCACCGTCTACCAACACATAATTGATCGTCACCGGAAGTACGGAACATTCTGCATTCACGGCGGAACGGAACAACGCGGGTCTGAACGGAGCAACAAGTTCACCGTTGGTCGATGTTCCTTCAGGAAAGACAAGAACGTTCGTCCCCCCGCGGAGCGCTGAGAAAATTTTTTCCATCGCTTCGCTTGCGCTGCGGAAGGCCGTTCGGTCGATGTACAGTGTGCCGCCGAGGGTGGCAAGCCAGCCGAGCAGCGGCCAGGAGCGGACCTCTTTTTTCGCCACGAAGAGTGTCGGGATCACTGTAGCGAGAATGATGATGTCGAGATAACTTTGATGGTTCGCAACGATGAGCATCCCCGAATTGTCGAGATGCTCTCCGCCGGAAACTGAAACGTCGATCCCCAGCAGCGCGGTGGTCGTTCTCGCCCACAGAACGACCAATCCGGCCAGCATGCGCTGTCGACCCGGAACAGCGAACGTAACGATATGGAAAAGGAAAGCCGCACTCAAAAACAAGAGCGACGTCACTCCAAAGAGAACAGCCTTCAGCAGACGTCTCATGCAGCGAGTGCTGATTTTACATAGTGCCGTTTATATTTTTCCGTGATGCGTTCCGTTTCAAGCACGATCAGAAAATCGGTCGTACCGAATTCTTTATCGTACGCCGGTTCTCCGCAGATCTTCGCGCCGAGACGGAGATATCCTTTCATGAGCGGCGGGAAATTGTCGAATGCTTTTTCGATCTGCTGTGACGAAAGGAAGCGGAACGGCAGTTCCATGCGGCAGTGATCCTGAGGACGGACACTGAATCCTTCGGGCATGCTGTGATAGAGCTGCAGATATGCATGAGCCGCGGCGATCTCCAGCGGATCATGTGTGTGGAAACTGGCACAGCCGAAGAGGTGAGTGATGTTGTTCAGTTCAAGATATTTTGCGATGCCCGTCCACAGCAGATTGATCACTGCCAGCGAACGAAATGGTTTTGCAACACACGAACGTCCAAGCTCCAGAAATCTGCCGGACAATGAGCGAAACGCCGACAGATCGAATTCGTTCTCCGAATAGAATCCGATATGCTTCTCGGCTTTTTCCTGCGTCAATAAGCGATATGTCCCCACGATCTTCCCGGTGGCGGTCTCTTTCACGATCAGATGATCGCAGAACGTATCATAGACATCGGAATCGAATCCCGAGTCGTAGGACGACTGCAATCCCTCGTTCAATTCAAGATTGAACACTTCGAACCGCAGACGGAGAGCAGCATTGATCTCCTCAAGAGAATCAGCGATTTTCACTTCAAATGCGGATGTTGAACAAAGCACAGTATGCAGCGGTGAAATAACGGTATTCATTGCTCCTCCCGAAAATTGTAGCATGAAAATACTTTGCATACATTGGTAGAGTATTACGGTGAGGTCACTCTTTCTTTACCGTAGCGTCAAGGCGCGGTCAACATCCGCTGCAGCGGCAGACTCGGTAACAATTTGTTTATTTGTTTCTGCCGGAATGTTCCTCTAATATTGATCATGATGAATTCCAAAGAATCACGGACAAAACTGAATCCGGCACCGGTAAAGCGCACCACCGCACAGCGGCCGAAGAACCGCAAGATCATTCCGCATCCCCAGAAAGGAAGTGCAGCAGTCGATCCGTCGCTGTTCATCAACCGCGAACTGAGCTGGCTGGAGTTCAATCACCGTGTATTGGAAGAAGCGCGCGATCAGCGGCATCCGCTGCTGGAGCGGGTAAAATTCCTGGCCATCGTCAGTTCGAATCTGGATGAATTCTTTATGATCCGTGTCGCGGCGATCCGCGAACAGATCATCGCCGATTATGTGGAGTATTCTCCGGACGGTCTCGTCCCGCTGCAGCAGATGAAGGCGATCCACGAGCGGGTCTCACTGATGGTGAAGCAGATGAGCGACTGTTTCTGGAAAGAACTCCATCCGCAGCTCCGCGATGCGGGAATCGGTCTGTTGAAGATCACCGAACTCCATCAGGAGGACCGCGACAAACTCTCCAACCTGTTCGCTAAGAGTATCTTTCCTGTGCTGACGCCGCTCGCATTCGATCCGGGACATCCGTTCCCGTACATCTCGAATCTCAGTCTGAATCTTGCCGTTGTCGTTACGTCGAAGAACGGCGAGGAACGGTTCGCGCGTGTGAAGATCCCCGATGTCCTTCCGAGACTCATCCAGATCCCGAACGGACACGCAGGTGTCGATACATTCCGTTTTGTCTGGCTGGAAGACCTGATCGCATCGAACCTTTCACTGCTGTTCCCGGGAATGACGGTGAAAGAGTCGTATGTATTCCGCGTAACGCGCAATGCCGATATCGAGATCCAGGAGGACGAAGCGGAGGATCTCATCAGCTCCATCGAAGAATCGATCCGTCTTCGACGGTTCGGTTCCGTCGTCCGCGTGGGTGTTCAGGAGACGATGCCCGCGCGCATCCGGAATATCCTCATCGAGAATCTCGAGGTCACAAAAGAGGATGTCTATCCCATCAAGCAGCCGCTCGGACTGAATCATCTGATGAGCTTGCTGAAACTTCCGCGTCCCGAGCTGAAGGATCCGCCGTACTCACCGGCACATCAAATCTCAGAGGACAGTGCTGAAGATATGTTCGGTGTCATCCAGCGCGGCGACCTTCTGCTGCATCATCCGTACGACTCATTCTCGCCGGTGGTACAGTTCATCAAGAATGCCGTGAGCGATCCGGATGTTCTTGCGATCAAGCAGACACTGTACCGCATCGGAAAAGAATCGCCGCTCGTACCGCTGCTGATCGAAGCCGCGGAGAACGGAAAACAGGTCGCCGTCCTTGTCGAATTGAAAGCGCGGTTCGATGAAGAGAACAATATCGGATGGGCGAAACAATTGGAAGGCGCGGGAGTGCATGTGGTGTACGGTCTGGTGGGACTGAAGACGCACGCAAAGATGGCTCTCATCGTCCGCAAAGAGAACGACGGATTGAAACGGTACGTGCATCTCGGTACAGGGAATTATAATCCAGTGAACGCACGCATCTATACAGATTACAGTTTCTTCACCTGCCGCGAAGAGATCACGAACGATGCCACAGAGGTCTTCAATTTCCTGACGGGATATTCAAAGAAGGAATCGTTCGCAAAACTTGCCGTCGCTCCCATCACACTGCGCGAGCGCATCACCTCCATGATCGACCGCGAAGCGGAACATGCGAAGAACGGAAGACCTGCACGATTGGTGCTGAAGATGAATTCGCTCACCGATCAGAAGATCATCGAACATCTCTATGCTGCTTCCTCCGCGGGAGTCACGGTGGATCTGATCGTCCGCGGTGTCTGCTGCCTGCGCCCCGGCATTCCGAAGGTCAGCGAACGGATCCGCGTGATCAGCATCGTCGGCAGATATCTTGAGCACAGCCGTGTCTTCTGGTTCATGAACAACGGCGCTTCGGAATTGTATCTGAGCAGCGCCGATCTGATGGGACGGAATCTTGACCGCCGCGTGGAACTGATGTTCCCTATTGACGATCCCGCTCTTGCAGAGTTCGTATTTCAGGAGTCACTCGAACAGCCGTTCATGGATACAGTCGGCGCACGCGTGCTTCATGCGGATGGGACCTATTCACATCACGCGGCCCGAGACGGCGAACAGCCGTTTGAAAGCCAGGCAAGACTCATCCAATCGCGGATGCGGAATATCCAGTCCATCAAACACACTCCGCGTGAATTTCCGCAGAAGAATTGATCACGTGATAGTATAACGAGCAAGGTTCAGATTCTCAGCGCAAAGTAATATTTATTTTTGTGCACTATGCCACGAAGACACAAAGGCACAAATGTGTGCAAAAAATTATACCCACTAATCTTTTTTTTGCTCTTTTTGTGGGATTTTGTGTTTTTGTGCCTTTGTGGCTATTCAGCAAGTAATCATATTTCGTTGACCTATTTCAGTGAATTATTCGAGTTCATAATTCTCTGTGGCAATGAGGAAACACAATGAGATTATTCATCGTCCGTCACGCCATCGCCGAGGAACGGGGAAAGAAATTCTATCCCAACGATGACCGTCCTCTCACGAAGGACGGCATCCGGAAGATGAAAGCGAACGTGAAAGGAATGAGCGCATTCCTCCCCTCTTCATTCACTGTCGTCACCAGTCCGCTCAAACGGGCATTCGCCACTGCCGAGATCATCGCATCGCAGAATTCGTCAGGTATCGCTGTCACACCGGATGACGGGCTGCTTCCGGATGATAAAGCGAACGATATCATTCAAACGCTGAAAAAATATGAGAATCATCCCACGGTCGTTCTGGTAGGTCATGAACCGAGTCTGGGACGATTCCTTTCGTTCGTCCTTCAGCAGAAGAGCGGCTCCATCCTGGTAAAGAAGGGATCGGTCATCTGCATCGACTACTCAACGGAGCAGCCGAACCGCTCCACGCTCCTGTTCAGTATTCCCCCGAAGATCCTCCGGATGATCGCACCGAAAAAGCGGTAACATTTCCGAACGACCTGTTTTATTGTACACCGTTCTTCAGTATATTCCCTCATGAAAAGAATTTCTTCGAACAAAAGAACGCTGGCTGCGATCGATGCCGGAACGAATTCGTTCCATCTTATTGTGGTGGAATATTCCCCGTCCACCGGACAGTTCAGGACGCTCGCGCGGGAAAAAGAATTGGTGCGTCTCGGTTCCGGTTCCACGGACATGAAATATCTTTCGGAACAGGCGATGGCACGCGGCATCCAGGCGTTGCGGCTGTTCAAAAAGATCGCCGGTGCATTCAACGCTCCGATCCGCGCAATCGCAACGAGCGCGGTCCGCGAAGCAATGAACCAGGATGAATTCATCCGCCGTGCGCGGACCGAAGCCGGGATCAAACTGGAGATCGCATCCGGTGCGGAAGAAGCGCGCCTCATCTATCTCGGTGTGGTGCAGGCGCTCCCAGTGTTCAACAAAAAAGTTCTCTGCATCGACATCGGCGGCGGAAGCACGGAATATGTGGTCGGTCATAAGAAGAAGATCCTCTCCGGCAACAGTATCAAGCTCGGTGCAGTCCGTTTGACGGAACGCTTCTTCCCGTCGGGACGAGTGACGGAGAAGGGGATCAAAGAATGCCGGAAGTACGTGCGCGGAATGCTCGCCCCCATCGTCCGCGAGGTCGGAAAATTCGATTACCAGCAGGTGATCGGCAGTTCGGGAACGATCCTGAATCTTGCAAAGATCATCCTTGCTGCCCGTGAGGAACGGAATGAACAATCACTGAATAATGTCCGCTTCACCGCCAAGGAATTGACCGCGGCCGTGGAGACCATCCTGTCGAAAGAACAATCGGAAGAGCGCGTGCGGATCGAAGGATTGGACCAGTCCCGCGCCGACATCATTCCGGCCGGAGCGATCATCCTCGAACAGACATTCAAAGAATTCGGCATCAAGACACTGACCTGTTCGGAATTTGCGCTGCGTGAAGGGATCATCCTCGACACAATGGAGAAGTCGGTCGAGCGTCCGTCGTTCCATCACTTGTCCGACATCCGCTACAACAGCGTGCTCCATCTTTCGCAGCAGTTCCACAACGAGATCAAACACGGCAGACAGGTGGCGGATCTTGCGCTGAGGATCTTCGATCAGACGAAGAAACTCCACAAACTTTCCGTTACCGAACGGGAATATCTGGAAGCGGCGGCTCTGCTGCACGAGATCGGACTTGCCGTTTCACACGCTTTGCATCACCGTCACTCGTACTACATCATCAAGAACGGCGAGCTGCTCGGATTCACCGAGAATGAGAAAGAGATCATCGCCAACGTCGCACGGTATCACCGAAAGAGTCATCCCAAACTGAAACACGAAGGATTCCGGCTCCTCTCTATGGAAGATCAGCAGACCGTCACGAAACTCTCCGCCATTCTCCGCATCGCGGACGGATTGGACAGGACGCACAGCGGAAAGATCACCGATGTGAAAGTGAAGAGTTCGGGAAAACGGCTGCTGCTGCAGATCGCCGCAAAGAAGAAAAAGGACCTTGAGATAGAATTCTGGGGAGCCGACCGCAAGAAGGAACTATTTGAAGAAGTGTTCCGCGTGACCGCAGTGGTGAGTCAACAGCGCAAACACTAATCACGGTACATAAATAATGTTACGCAAAACAAATAGTCATGCTGAGCGAGCGGAGCGAGTCGAAGCACGCTCAATATGAACATGGATATTGCGCCGCACCTCCCACGTGATGCCTTCGGCAGAACCAATTCTTATTTCATTGTATGCTCTGTGTTACCATCAGTTACACTATTCAGTTCCATCACCGTACAATAACATTCGCGTAATCTCTTCATGACGAACAGCATGTATATTGATGCCGTCATCGACAGAGAATCCAGAAATGCGAATTGCCCATCTTTCCGATCTCCATCTCAGTCCGGACCATTTCCCGGAACGGACCGAGATGTTCTACGAGATCCTCAGCACCTGCAAGACCCTCGCGGTCGATCATATCGTCATCACCGGCGACATCACCAACCAGGCAAAACCGAAGGAATTCGCCCACGCCCGCTCCATTCTGCGCGACTGCGGATATCTTGATCCTGCAAAACTGACCGTCACCATCGGCAATCACGACATCTTCGGCGGACCGTATTATGCAGAAGACGTGCTCACATTCCCCGGTTTCTGTAAGAAAACCGATTATCACGCAAAGGTGAAGGAATTCTACGGCGCATTCCATGAGACATTCGAAGGATGCAAGTATTTTTCCAGTACATCCATTTTTCCTTTTGTGAAGATACTGAAGGATGTCGCTCTTGTCGGCATCAATTCAGTCGCACAATGGAATTCACTGACGAACCCGCTCGGCTCCAACGGTGATGTGGAAAAACAGCAGCTAAAAAAACTCGATGAGATCTTCTCGGGAGAGATGCTGAAAGGAAAGACGATCGTCGTGCTGATCCATCATCATTTCAACAAGATGGAATCAAAGAAATCTGCGGGAAATCTTGAACGGCTTTGGCACGCCATCGAATCGAGCACGATGAAACTATGGAACAAGAAGCGGCTGTTCAAACTGTTCCATGCATCATCCGTTACGAAGGTGCTGCATGGACACGTGCATCATCATCATCACTATCACCGGAAGAAGGTCTCGTTCCTGAATGCGGGCGGGACGATGTTCCCGAATGAATTCGGTCACCATCTGTTCCATCTGTTGAAGGCACAGCCGGACGGGATCGAGCATATGAATATCGGTGTTGCTCCGCCGGTGCAAACGATACAGCGGCAAGTCCGAAGTTTAAAAAGATCGGTATGAGTATTCGGAATACCCTTTGTGAATCCTGCTGAGCCGGCTACTTCTTCCCCATATACACCAGCGTCACACCGCACTGACGCGCATATTCGGTGATCCGCTCGTCGCGGTAGAATTCCATGAAATACACTTTCCGGATGCCGGAGTTTGCGATGAGTTTGAAACAGGTCAAACATGGCGATGCGGTGACATAGATCTCCGCTTCGTCGATGCGCACGCCGTGCTTCGCCGCCTGTGCGACCGCGTTCGCTTCGGCGTGGACGGTCCGCACACAATGATCGTTCTCCATATCATGTCCCGCATCATCGCAGTGCGGAGCCCCGCGCAAACTGCCGTTGTATCCCGTGGAGAGGATCGTCTTGTCGCGGACGATCACCGCACCGACATTCTTCCGGCTGCAGGTGCTGCGTGTGGCGACCTGTGAAGCGATGTTCATAAAATATTCATGCCACGATACTCGTTTGTCGCTCATAGATACTCCATAAAATATTATTGTAGGACGAAGCGTTGCTTCGTCCCTTGTACTGATGTGAAAAACAAAATATGTAAGACGAAGCGATGCTTCGTCCTCTGACTTTATACTGCTCTTAAAAATAAGAAATGTAGGACGAAGCGCCGCTTCGTCCTACAGAATTATTTAATAAGCTGCATGCTCTTCGTTTCGATCCGTCCGTCGAACCGCAGTTGATAGAAATAGATGCCGCTGCTCAGCGATGTTCCGCTGAACTGCGCCGTGTGCCGTCCGGCAGATTGTTCCCCTTCGGCAAGGACCGCTGCTTCACGCCCCATCACATCATACACTTTCAGCGAGACAATTCCGGAGTACGGCAGTTCATACGCGATGGTCGTTGTGGGATTGAACGGATTGGGATAATTCTGGCCGAGTAGATACTGCGCCGGACCGTTCGATGCAAATGAAACGGATGTGACCGCTGTCGTGTCCTGCAGATAGAGATCGATTCCGCGCAGGATCGCATTCCCCGTACTGTCGAACTTCGATGCGGAAGCGCAGTTGGCATCCTCGTACGTCAGCGCCATGATCTTCTCTTTGTAATTTGCCCAGCACCAGCTCTCCGGGTATGACAACGACGGAGCACTCGTCCAGCTGACGAAGTATGTATACGGCTGAATGGCATTCGGGAAACCGCTCTGCACATACGCGATGAATCTCCGCTCCAATGCGGCGTATGACGGTGTGGTCCCCGCAGGTGCATGATAGACGAAGAACCGGAGACAGTCATTATCCGAATGGATATTCAGCATCATCTTCATCGGATTCGGTTTCGCCATATATTTTTGGAACTGCGACCGAAGCACAAGCACTTCCTTCTGCGGTGAAGCGGCGTTCCAGTTGCTCTCAATGTCGATCATGTTCGCATTCTCCCTCGCATTCCCGAGTTCCACGCCGTCCGGATTGTACATCGGCATGATATTGAACACATACCGCTGCCGCAGCGTCTTCGCGAACTCCGTA
>CALROS020000012.1:0-11924 GCA_943369855.1 Chitinophaga pinensis
CGGGATCGTGATCGGTATCGTTTCCGTCACGCTGATGGGAACGGCGATCGAAGGGATGAGCAGGTCGTTCAATGAGATGGTGTCGAAGATCGGTGCTGATGTGCTGTATGTTCAGAAATTCTCCTGGTTCTCGAGTCAGGAAGATTTTGAGGCATCACGGAACAGGAAGAATATCGATCTGAGACAATATCGTGCCGTTCGCGATCAGGCATCCACCATCAGCGCCATTACTCCGACCGCATATTACCGGGTCCCAATCAAATACCGCAGCATCAGTTCGGACGGTATTCTGGTGATCGGAGCGAGCGATCAATTCATTCAGGTGACCGGTTCCAACATGGAAATGGGACGGTTCTTCTCAGAAGCAGAATCCAACGGGGACCGTCCGGTGACAGTACTGGGGTATACGGTGGCGGAGAAATTATTCCCGAACGAAACTCCGATCGGAAAGAATGTGAAACTCGGTTCGTACACGTTCCGTGTCGTGGGCGTTGTGGCAAAGCAGGGGAGTTTCCTCGGAATGGATATGGATAACCGTGCGATCATACCGGTGAAGAATTTCCTGACAAAATTCTCCAACGTGAGACGCGGAATGGATATTCAAGTGAAAGCGTCCAATATCAACGATCTTGAAAATACCAAGGAGGAGCTGCGGGGAATCCTCCGTAAGGTCCGCGGCGTGAAACCCGGCGCGAAGGATGATTTTGCGATCAACCAGCAGGAGATGTTCATTCAAACGTTCAATCAGATCGGCGGAGTGATCGCCGGGATCGGTCTCTTCATCACCGCACTGTCTCTGTTCGTCGGCGCGATCGGCATCATGAATATCATGTTCGTGTCAGTGACCGAACGGACGAAAGAGATCGGCATCAGAAAAGCGATCGGTGCACGGCGCTCGACGATCCTTCTGCAGTTTTTGATCGAGGCTGCAGCGCTTGCGCTGCTCGGCGGAATCATCGGTATCATCATCTCGTATCCGCTCAGTCTGCTGATCAACCAGATCATGCCGACATCGATGCCGTTCTCGGTGGTCGGTATCGCGCTCTTGATCTCCGTCTTGGTCGGTGTGGTCTCAGGATTTCTTCCGGCGAACCGCGCCGCTAAAATGGATCCGGTAGAAGCATTACGTCACGAATAACAGCCGTCAGAAGAAAGAGATAGTATGCAATTACAAGAGAGTATCGGAATGGCGTTGAATGCGATCCGCGTGAACAAACTGCGGTCCGTGCTGACGCTGCTCGGCATCGGTGTGGGAGTATTCTCCATCATCGGCGTCATGACGGCGATGGGTGTGCTTCAGAATGCCATTGAGACCGGCGTTAGTCAGCTGGGTGCAAATACATTCCAGATCCAAAAATATCCGCAGAATAATTTCGGCGACCGGGACCGGGCGAGATACCGCAATAGGAAAGATATTACCTACGAACAAGCGGACTTGTTCTCGGAAAGAATGACGATGGCGAAACATGTGGGACTTGAGGTCTGGTCCGGCGGGAAAGTGGCGGAATACAAGAATATCAAGACCAATCCCAGCGTCGGTGTGGCAGGAGAATCGGTGGACGGGCTTGCGACGAATAATTGGGACATTGAGGACGGCAGATCATTCACGAATCAGGAAGTACAGTCCGCAGCGAGAGTCGCAGTGATCGGCAGTGATGTGATCAAAAAACTTTTCCCGATCGGAAAACCTGTCGGTGAACTGATCAGAGTTGACGGAGTACAGTATAAGGTTATCGGGACGATCGAGGATAAAGGTTCCGTGCTCGGCGGGAATCAGGGGAATATGGTCGTGATCCCGATTACCACACATTTGAATACCTATGGCAAGGACCGCTCTGTTAACGTAATGGTGATGGCGCGCGATCAGAATACGTACAATGAAGTGCTGGAATTCTCCCGCGGTATTTTACGGACGATCAGACAGGTCCCGCCCGGTGAGCCGGATGATTTCGAGATCTTTTCGAATGATACGGTGATCGCACAATTCAATGATACAACCTTCATGATCAAAGTCGGTGCGTTAGGAATAGCATGTATCGCATTGCTTGCAGCAGGAGTCGGAATCATGAACATCATGCTTGTGTCGGTAACTGAGCGGACGAAAGAGATCGGGATCCGCAAAGCCCTGGGCGCGACACGAAGCAACGTACTGTCGCAGTTCCTGACCGAATCAGTCGTCTTTTCGCAGATCGGCGGGGTCATCGGGATCATCACCGGTTCCATCATGGGAAACATCGTTTCGGTACTGCTGAAAGCTCCGCCGATCTATCCGTGGAACAATTCTGTTGCCATTCTTCAGACACCGATCATCGATTTTACGGCGCTGCAGATGAATATCACGGCGCTGATCTTCTGTTCGTTCATCGGGATCGTTTTCGGAGTGTATCCGGCATGGAAAGCGGCGAATCTGGATCCCATTGAAGCGCTGCGCTTCGAGTAATTCAACGTTCACACAAAGACACAAAGAACTTGTAGGGCGGGATGATAACTCGCCCAATTTATTTTAAATACTCTCGCAAAGCCCCAAAGGGGCAGGACGCTAAGGCGCAAAGAAGAGCAATCAAAGTATGACGGAGGGAAGTTCGTACTTTTCTTTTGAGTAAACGAAAAAGTAATTATCGTGGAAAAAATAGCAGCTTAGCGTCTTTGCGAGAGATTTATTTCTGGAGGAATGAAATCACGGCAGGATCGAATTTCGGAAGATCATTGCTTCCATCCGCGACCTGCTGATATTTCGCAAAAAAATCTCCCGTGCCGTATTGGAGTGTTTCGGTGAGCGCTGTTCTTCCCAGTTTTTGGTCGATCATATATGCCATCATCAGTCCCGCCGTAGCACCGTAATTCTTCTCGTATGACCCCGAAAGATTCGAATTCATGATCAGTTCCGTTGCACGCTGCTGGGTAATATCCGGCGAAGAGAGCTCTTTCATCGCATCACCCAGAGCAGTGATGGATCTTCGTGCAGTAACGAGACGGTCGGGTGACATTTGTCCGCCGGAACGCTGCTGCAATGAGATAAGATATGCGATCCCTTCGTTCTGCGCCAATTCCGCGAGCGTCCAGACCGGTTCAGGACGGGCATTGAGCATGCGCCACGTTGATGATGATTGCTGATAGACCCCGAACACCGCGTGGAATGATTCGTGAGCGAGTGTTGAAAGCATATCCACGAATTGATATTCAACGTTATTCAAATACTGCACGGACCGAGTCAGGTTCACGACGATCGTCAATTCCCCTTCACCGTCCCGAACGAAATACGGAACATTATCCCGCCACACCACACTTCGGACGAATGCTGCCGCATTCTCATTTCCCAACGCGACGAAATAGACAGGAATGAACGCATTGATACGCGCTGAAGCGGGGAAGAAGGGTGCAATGGTCGAAAGGACTCTCCGGTCCAGGTTCCTTCGTTTCGATTCCTTGACGAGTTCCTTGATCTGTTGAAGATATGCGGATGATGCACTCAGTCCATAGATGTCATTGGAAAGACTGGCACCGTTGCGGAAGCGTTCCAGTTCACGGGCGAAACTCTTGGTGGAATACGGCTCTCTGGCGAGCAAAGCGCTGGTGGCGGCGGCGATCTGATTCCCTTTCAATTCCGCCACGCGGTCGATGTTCGCGATGCGGCCCTCGCTCAGTTCGATGAGTGCATCGACGGAGGTGAAATCCAGGCGGAGGGTCACATTGAACTGGTCCTGTGCAGTTGAAACGGCAGGAATAACAATGACGAGCGACCAAAGAAAAAATATTGGAACAATGCGCCGTTTGATCATGACCGCTGACTGTTCTGCAGAACGGTCTTAATGCCGCGGACCGCCTGCCGGATGCGTTCTTCATTCTCAATGAGTGCAAAACGGACGAATCCTTCGCCCGCATCGCCGAATCCGATACCGGGAGAGACCGCAACTTTAGCTTCCTGCACAAGACGCTTGGCAAATTCCAGCGAGCCGATGGACTTCATGGACTCCGGCATCTCCGCCCAGACGAACATCGATGCATTCGGTCTTTCCACTTTCCAACCGTTCTTGTTCAGTCCGTCTACCAGAACATTCCTTCGGAGTTTGTACATGGAGTTGATCTCTTCCACACAATCCTGCGGTCCGTTCAGTGCAGCGATAGCCGCGATCTGGATCGCCTGGAACATACCATAGTCGAGATAACTTTTGATCTTCACGAGCGCGCCGACGATCTCTCGGTTCCCGACACAGAATCCGACACGCCATCCTGCCATATTGTAGCTCTTCGACAGTGTCGAGAATTCAACGGCGACATCCTTCGCACCCGGCACCTGGAAAATGGATGGTGCCTGATATCCGTCGAATCCCAGATCACCGTAGGCAAGATCGTGGATAATGAACAGATCGTTCGCTTTTGCGAAGGCTACAGCTTCCTCAAAGAAGTCGAGTCCTACCGTAGCAGTGGTAGGATTGTTCGGATAATTCAATACGAGGAATTTCGGTTTTGGATGTGTGTTCTTATATGCTTCAGCAACACGAACAAGGAATGTTTCCTGCGGGAACAGGTTCACATGGATGACCTGAGCACCCGCGATGACGAATGCGTACGGATGGATCGGGTATGCGGGTGTGGAGCAGAGGATCGTATCGCCGGGACCGGAGACCGCGAGCGCAAGATGAGCGAGTCCTTCTTTCGAACCAATGGTCGCGACCGCTTCCTTTTCCGGATCGAGATCGACATTGAATTTCCGTTTATACCAGTCGCAGACGGCAAGCCGTAATTTGTAAATTCCTTTGGATGCTGAATAGCGGTGGTTGGCGACCTTTTGGGATGCTTCATTCAGTTTGTCAACTATATGCTGCGGGGTCGGCTGATCCGGATTACCCATACCGAGATTAATGATGTCCTCGCCGTTCCGGCGGGCGGCAAACATCATTTCATTGACAACAGCGAAAACGTAGGGAGGGAGACGGTTGAGACGTTCGAAGTTCTTCATACTGTAATATAAAAAAATCGTTCCACTTCGCCAGTAAAAATTTCACTATTGCTTATTTGCACTAAGAAAAAGCACTCGAGAAAATTACACTGAATATCTCTCGCAAAGGCGCGAAGCAGCAATGAGAAATAATTTTTACGGCTTTTGTAGATCAGATTATACATGCTAAGTCAATAAAGATCTTCGTTGTATACGTTGAATAACATGTCGTATCAGCGAACGTCCCAAAGGGATCCCTTTGGGACGGGCAACCAGATACTGGATTCCGGCGTTCGCCGGAATGACGCGTCTAGTCACGGAAAATTTGATCCTAAGCGTATATAAAAAAAGGGGACCCGGATAACTCCGGATCCCCATTGTGGACCTGTACCGCTTGATCTTGTGATCCTTATTTTTTCTTCTTTGGCGCCGGTTTAACGGGTGCCGCCGGTTTTGCCGGTGATTCTTTCGGAGGTGCGGGCTGAGCAACGATCCCTTCCAATTCATCGGCAAGGACATTCGCATCATACAGCTTACGCATCGTTTCGATCATCACGCCGGGGTGGACGGAGACGGCGCGGTTCTTCTCTTCGGAATAGGTGAAGCGTCCGGGGAGACTCTCGATGTTACCGTCGAAGATCAATCCGACCAGTTCAGCATTCGCGTTGATGACGGGTGAACCGGAATTACCGCCGATGATATCGTTCGTGGATACCAGATTCATCGGTGTTGCCAGATTCAGTTTGCTGACGCCGTCTTTGAATCGCTGCGGAAGTTCGAAATCCTTCTTGTTCGCAAAACTGTTTGCGCGGTCATACAGACCGTACATTGTGGTGATGCTCGGTGCAAGCGTACCGTTCATCGGATATCCTTTTACCTGACCGTAGGAGAGACGGAGAGTGAAGTTCGCATCGGGCGGAATTTCTTTTCCGTATGCAGCGAACCGTGCTTTGCCTGTTGCTTCACTGGACATGGCGATGACACCGGAAATATTCTTGTCCTGCCATGTGCGCATTTCATCGCCGATGGGAACGACCACAAGAGCGAGCTGGATCAGCGGATCGGTGGATTTGGAGATCTCTGCTTCGCCGGCTTCGATGAGCGCTTTGCGGTATGCGGGATCAGCAAGCTTCGTTCCGGAGATATAATACTTTGCCGCTTCTTCCGGTGTCTTTCCGTTCAAGACAGCTTTCACCCAGACATCGTTGCTGCCGAGCATTTCCTGAGCTTCTTTGAAACGGTCCGCCAACAGGACCTCTTCCATATCAGCATACACGGGTGCGGGTGAATAGAGATTCTCGAGTGTTGATTTGACCATTGCATCCTGGAACTGCGGCAGACGTTCGCCGTTCGGTTTTTTGGATTCGATCGCGTAGCGGGCGATGGTCAATGCACGTCCTGCCATCGAACCGGCCAATCCGCGGTAGGTCAATTCCTTGAAGCGTGATTTTGTTTTATTCATTGCAGAGGCAACGGAATCCCATGCCCATGAATATTTTGCTTTCCAGTCCGGGTTGGCATTGATCTTTGCACGCAGATCCATCTCATCCTGCAGTTTCTTCGCCATCAGGTTCTTGTCGAGCAGTCCCTGATATTCACCGGTCATAGCTTTCTGTGAGTTCTCGTAACCGAAGATCATTCCGTCCGCGCGGCGGTGCTGTTCCTCGCCGAGAGCGGAGTATTGTTTCAGCACAGCGATCGTCCGTTTTAATGTAGCAAGACGGGCGGGATATTGATAGTCGCGCGAGTATTCGATCTGCGCATAGGTCTGCTGACGGTTCGTTGAACCGGGGTGACCGGATGTGAAGACGAGTTCTCCGTCCGCAGCGCCTGCTGTTTTCCATTTCAGATAGTGCGGTGTGGCGAACGGTTTGTCGTTCTCATACACGCGGAAGAAGCACATGTCCACATCGTAGCGGGGAAATGTGAAGTTATCCGGGTCGCCGCCGTAGAATGCGATCTGTTTTTCGGGAGCCATCACGAGGCGGACGTCCGTAAATTTTTTGTAACGATACAGCCAGTATTCAGCACCGTTGTAGAGTGTTACGAGGTCGGTGCGGAGACCGGTCCTGTCGTTACTTTCTTTCTGAAGCTGAGCAAGTGTTGCGCGGCGTGCCATCATGGCTTCGCTGCCGTTCTTTCCGGCGATCGCTGCCATCACTTTATCCGTGACGTTCTCAAGTTCCATCAGGACGTTCAGTTCAAGGTCCACGCATTTCACTTCTTCGGCAGGAGTGCGGGCGTAGAATCCTGTTTTGATGTAATCCTTTTCGGGAGTCGACATCTTCTGCAATTGACCGGAACCGACATGGTGGTTTGTCATGACCAGTCCGTTCGCGGAAACGAACGAACCGGAACCGCCGTCATTGAAACGGACGGAGGAGAGGCGGACATGGTCCAGCCATTCCTGGGTGATATCGAATCCGTATTTATCCTTCAGTTGTTTCTTCGGCGGATTGTCGAATGTCCACATGCCTTCTTCGGCAAGGGACATCGCAAAGAGCGCAAGCATCAGTACTGCGATATTCCGTAGATGTTTCATACTTTCCTCAAATAGATGTTGGTTGGTGTAGTGTGGTGAATCTTGGATCTGATCATGATTTCATTCTCTTTCCTTTTTCTTCCTCGGTAAAGATCCATCCGACGATCTTGCCGGCATCGATATCGTTGAAGTTTCCCCAATACTCCATCGTCCGGAAATTCCTGGAACTGGTGTCGTTCGCGACATGCAGTTCCACTTCCTTTTTGATCTCGTTCAGGCGGAGTTTCCAATGGTCCATATTTGAGGGACGAAGGTCGATCCAGCCGGCGTTCGCCCATTCTTCGATGGATGCGGGGGTGATATTAAGTTCATTCATTCCCCGGAATGCCGGGATCTTCACTTCATTCCCGCGCAGCAATGTCTTGCCGTCGGGAAGAAGAATGGGAATTCCGATGGAGATGATCTGTGAACGGAGCGCATCATCTTTCGAGATATATGTGGTGACATCTTCCGAAAGTTTCTTGGATGCCGTTTTCATGACCACATTCACCGTTCCATAGATCTTCTTCAACAAATGTGCTTCATAGAGCAGTTTTGAAAGACGCGGCGGTCCGAGCATCTCGAATGCAACGCTGTTCGTATCGTGGTCCTTTTCCAATTGTTTCATCTTCGCCAGAGCACCCTGGAACATGAATCCCGCTCGATACGTGGGGGAGAGTGTCGCATTGTCCAGTGCATTGATGATGTCGTGACCGGTATTCCCGCCGCGGATCTCATAGAGGACGGAATCGGCGATCTCTTCGGGAGTGACGAATTCCATCTGTCCCGGCGTGGCGATCGCTTCGAATTCACCGCGGGAGAAGATTCCGTTCTCACCGGTGTCGATGAAGACGGATTTGAGTTTCTGTCCCGTCGGTTTCACATTCCCCTGCATGCGGATCTTGAATTTTCCCTTCAGTTCCACGCCGCTTTCGGGAGGACAATCGAACAGATCGATCGGTTTGCCGCGCTTGGCGATCTCGCCGTATGCGATCTTCTTCCAGGCGATAGCGCCGGTCGGTTTGATCTCTTTCGTGATCGGTGCGTCAGGAGTTCTGCCCATCAGGAAGAGCAGCATGGTATGTGCTCCCGCAACAACGGACTTCGAAAGGAGAACGCGTGACGGTTTTTCTTCGCTGTGGGTGTACGGAATGTTGAGTCCCATACCGCCCGTTCCGCTGGTACCGATCTTCACGTAGGTGCCGGTCTTGGCGATGTTCATGGATCGGTAGAAGATCTGAACGTGACGGATGAGCTGCGGTGTATATTGCGTTGCGAGAAGGCGTTCGACGACCTCTTTCAGATTCGGAGCGTCGTTCTTCAATGCGATCACTACGTCGCGGGAACTCTGGAAGATATCCTGATAGGCGATGGCAGTGGCGGAATTGATGCAGTCGATGACGACGTCGGGTTTGTATTTGTTGATGAGCTGGAAGAGGGCGGAACGTTCGAGGACTTCGGTGGTCAGTTCGTCGATGACATCATCGAGGAACTTAGTGCGTTTGGTCTGATCGGCGAGGATCTCGTCGCGGGTAAGGTCTTTGAACTCGTTCCGGACAAAGATGTTCCCCCACCATGGGACGAAGAAATTCTTACCGGCCTTCGGATACTCCCTCCGCATCGTTTCACAGGCATCTTTTGCTTCGGATTCTTTGAGGGAGGTGAGAATGATCTTCTTCGGTTTTTCATCCATCAGCTTGCGGCAGATCGCGGATCCGACAAGTCCCCAGCCGCCGAGGACGAGCACAGTCTTATTTGTAATTACCATAAAAACTCTTTTTTTTAGGTGTGAAAAAGCAGTTTATGTGTTCGGAAGATGTTTGCTTCCTGTATTTTGTGCGTAAAGATACATGGATTTCGCTGAAAGAAAAAGTGAATAGTTGAAGGTGACTGCGTCACTCAGCAGTGTCGTTGATCCAATAAAAGTTTCCTTCTGCATTGAAATGTTCGTTGATTCATCCTGATTTACTGGATATATTGAAGAAAAAAAGGGATCATCTGTTCATGTTGAAATCAGTTCTTGTTGTCCTGCTTTGTGTACTCGCCATCGGCTGCAAACAGAATACATCCATCATCGGCAGTACCAATCCTGTCGGAAGTGTGAATACCATCTACGGCGTCGGTTATAATAGAACGGCTGCGATCGGATGGGAAGCGACATCTTCATCCATCACACAGTTCGGTGTGTACCGGCATCTCAATCCTTCATTCTCCTATGGATCCTCGCAACGTATCGCAACGGTCTCCATGTCCGTCCGCTCCGGTGCTGTAGATACGGGATTGGTGAACGGAACGACCTACTATTATACGGTGGTCCCGGAACAGGTGCAGTCCGATGGTTCTGTAATGGCAGGTTTGAATTCGCTGAAGATCGCACTGACACCGTCCGATCATTCAACTCTTTCGGGCGATCAGATCATCTATTCGCAGCATATCCAGCCGCTCTTCACAACAGGCTGCGCGGTAGAAGGCTGCCATGAAGGAGTGGAGCATCACGCACTCGCAAAATCGCTTCACGGCGGTTCCGAACTTTTGCTGGACTCATGGGCCAACGCTATGACGGGCACGGACGGAATAGCACAGATCGTTCCGTACAGAGCATCACGAAGTCATCTTCTGCAGCATATCAATTCGGATACACTCATTTCGCCGACGGCACTCCCATCAATGCCGGCGGGATTCACATTCCCGACAGAACTTCGTGATCTCGTCATCCGCTGGATCAATAACGGCGCAAAGAACGACGACGGAAGTGTTGCATATACTGCGCAGCCGACGAGGGGATGGGCATATGTAACGAATCAGGGTGAGGACCTTACTGCGGTGATCGATCTGGACAGGAATAAAATTTCCCGCTATATCACCACCGGTGTCGACAATACGAATGCCGCTCCGCCGAATGCACCGCACAATGTGGTGGTGGACCGGCAGAATCAGTTCTATTATGTGAACCTTATCGGCGGGAGTAAACTGCAGAAATTTCGCGTGGCGGACAATGTGAAAGTGGGAGAACTTGCGACGGGACTCAATTCTCCCGCGCAGGTCGCGCTTACGAAGAACGGAGATACTGCCTATGTTTCGAATTTTGAGAATGCAAAAACGAATATCACCGTTGTGAATACGAACTCAATGACAAAATTGACGGATATAGGAAATGCTGCGATGCTGAAACCTCACGGCATTTCCATCACGCCCGATTACAAATATGTGCTGGTATCCAATTCACTCTCCGATAATGTGACGGTGATCCAAACATCCGACAATTCCATCGTCAAGACGATCCCGATCTCCGGTGCGGTTCCTGCCCTTCCGGTCGGATACCAGTTCCAATTTGAACCGTATCAATCGACCGTTACGCCCGACAGCAAATTTGCATATGTTACCTGCCGGAAGTCCGGCGAGGTACGGGTAATCGATCTGACTCAAATGAAAGTGATCGATTCCATTAAAACAGGAACATTCTCGCTCATCCCTGCCATAACGCCGAACGGAGCGTATGTGTTCGTGACGAACAGAAATTCCAATTCCGTCTCCGCCATCAATACTGCCACACGCACGATCGAATTCACCATCGCAGATATCGGAGTTGAACCGCACGGGATCGCCGTGTCGAAGGACGGGAAATACGTCTATGTCTCCTGCGAGAATCTCGGTGTGAGCGAACCTCCGCATCACGCAACGACGGGAGGGAAGAAGCCGTCATTCCTGAAAGTGATCGATATCGCAAGCCGTACGATCGCGGCGTCGCTCGAGCTGGCAAATTTCGGTTCCGGACTTGCCGTGACCAATTGATGCCGGTTGTTTTTCAATAATAATTACAGTACGTTTGTTCGCAAAAATTAATCTCCATTCACCCTTCAATCACTTCGCCATTATGGATCAAGCAGAAAAACTGACACGACCGGTCGTACAATCACTCGATGATGTACTCGGACTCCCTTTCAAAGTATTGGACGACGGGTTCGTCCGCGTGGTGGATTATATGGGAAGCGACGAATCCATCGTCCAGGCGGCACGAGTTTCCTACGGCAAAGGGACGAAGAAGGTGAGTGAGGACCGCGGATTGATCCGGTATCTGCTCCGACATCAGCACACCACGCCGTTCGAGATGTGTGAGATCAAATTCCATGTTCGGGTGCCGATGGACTGCTGGAGACAATGGATCCGTCACCGTACGGCGAACGTGAATGAATATTCAACACGCTATTCGCTCGCGATCGATGCGGCTCAGCGGGCCGGAGATGAGCATTGGCGAATGCAGTCCAAAGATAATAAGCAGGGGAGCGACGGATTCTTCGAGCTTGCCACGGGAAAGAAACTTTCCGAACAGGAACTGCAGCTGCAGAATCTATCGCGATCGGTGTATGAAGAGCGTGTGAATGCAGGGATGGCACGCGAACAGGCTCGAAAAGATCTTCCGCTTTCCACGTACACGGAAGCGTATTGGAAAGTTGATCTGCATAA
>CALROS020000013.1:0-11698 GCA_943369855.1 Chitinophaga pinensis
GGATTCGGCGGCAACGATCTCGCCGGTGACGGTGTTGATCAGGCGGACGTCGACGACCGCACGGGATGTCTTGCGCTTGATACCGCCGCTGATGAATGATAATCCGCCCGAGACCTGGTTCTCTTTCGTGCCGAATTCCGAGACGGAGCCGACAACGATCAGTTCAACACCGAGAAGTTTTCCCACTTTCGGTGCAGTCTCCGCCGTGACGAGTCCGCTCTCGCCGAGTTTCTGTTCCGAGAGAACTTTCTCCAATTCCATCCGTTCGATCACGGTGAATTTTCCCGATTTGACCAGGGCGGTGGTGAGCATGTCCGCGACACCCGATCCGAGATGGCTGTAACCGGAGCCGGTCTTATCTTCGAATGTGGAAATAGCGACGCGTTTTTTCAATTGAGCATCGGCAAAGGAAAAGAACAACAGCAGGGCAAGAAGAACGGATATGCGTTTCATGGGGCATCTCCAAAAAAATGGGAAAAGATTCGGTTGAAGTGGTAGAAATATAGAGAGAATGGCAGGAAGAAGCAACGAAACAGGGTCCCAAAACACGCGATTTTCCACTGTGTTTTCAGTAATAATGGACAAAGTGAGGCCGGAAAGAATTTTGGCAACTTTCGGCATTCTTATGCATCTTAACTTTACAACGCAACCATCATTCAGGACACGTGGACCATACTTCTGTTTCGGACGACGTACTAACAGGACAATTAAAGAACGGTGATCTCCACGCCGGTTCGGTGCTGTATACCCGTCATAAACAGGCGGTCTACTCCTTTTGTCTTCGGATGCTCCGCGATCCTGCCGGTGCGCAGGATGCGGCGCAGGAGACATTCCTGAAGATGATCTCGAAGATACACTCCGTGCAGCAGGGGACGACATTGAAATCATGGCTCTTCACTGTTGCGCGGAACGAAGTGCTGATGGTGCTCCGACGAAATACGATCGTCCCGATGGAATCGCTCGATGATGAAATGGAAGCGTATGACCCGGCAACTCCGCTTTCAGTGTCCATGGATTCAGAATTGCGGGAGAAGATCAATACTGCGATCGCGCTATTGAAACCGGCATACCGCGAAGCATATCTGCTGAGGGAGACGGAAGGGATGAGTTACGAAGAGATCGCATCCGTCACGGGAACGACGGTGAGTGCTGTTAAATCGAAATTATTCAAATCACGGTCAGCATTACATGCGATGCTGAAGCCATATCTGTAAGAAGAGATAGTATGAGCCACGAGAATATACAAGAGCAGATCAGTCAGTTCATGGACAATGAACTCCCGAAGCAGCAGCATCGTGAACTGTTCATGCATTTGGCGGAGTGCGAGGAGTGCCGGGAATTCTTTGTTGAAATGAAGAAGATCCACGATGCATCGAATAAATTGATCGATGAAAGATTTCCGCTTGAGATGGATAGGAAGTTCGATGTATTAACCATGGCATCCCGAACATCCCCGGCGATCCCGCACGTGATCACATTGTCGCTGCCTTCAGCGATCCTTTCGGGAATGCTGATCGTAATGATGAGTCTGCTGCTCTTTTTATCGGTCACAACAAAAAGAGAACCGATGAATACTTCGCCGGTAAATGATCAAGCGATGATGATGCTTCCATATTCTCCAGCTCAAGTCCAGCATCAATAACAAGGGATATACCATATGAATTCAACAATGAAATATCTCTTTCGACTGATCTTCTCGGGGATCATGCTGATCTGTTTGGTATACTTGAATATTTTCTTCCAGTCACAGTTCGGGTGGTACTCACAATCAACACTCTTTACTGTCGTCTTGTTAAGTATAGCGGTCGGTATTGTCAGCGTTCAATTGTTCAAATCCGTGGTTTTTGTCCTTGCGTCAGGGAAATCCGCATCGCCGTGGGTGTTGACCGCGCATTCAAAAGGGATCGTTTTTCTCCTCCGGAGCTTTTTCGCCGAACGGATCAGTCTGCCATGGAAGAGACGGCTCCAGTTGTGTTCCTGGAGCGCAGTGATCATCCTGTTTGTATCGTTCCTGCATTCAATGGAAGTGTTCGGTAAAAGTGAGGATTTTTTCCTTGGGGCAGGCCTGTTCAAGAACTATTATCAAAACAGGGTATGCGAACAAGTTCCGGTCGTCCGCTTCACCCTGTTCACAGAGGACAATAATGTGAAGAAATATCTGGAGAATATCCTTCATATATCAAAGGACCTCCGTCGTGCCGGTGCAACGGTGGTCGTTGTGAGAATGCCGTTCGGCCGGATCGCTGCTCCGTCGAATTTTGAGCGGATCGAACAGTTGACCCGTTCGATCGATTCACTGGGATATGTTGTGTCCGCGATCGTGCCGTATCCCGGTTTTCGGCCGTATGCCAGTCAACCATTTTCGGAGGATATTACCAGGGTAGTCTTCTCGGCAATGCCGTCCAACGGGAATTATTCTCAACGGTATGACAGCGAACTGATCCAATGGTATCCTCTGCGGCAATTCCCCAATGGAAAAAAGAAATATTCCGAAGTGGATGTCAGTTTCTCCGTTGCAAAAAAATATTTCGGTATTCCTGATTCGGTAGAGCCGGTAAACAATGGGAATGAGATCGTGATGGACCGGATACGGGTTCCCGTGACGAATGAAGGGAAGGCATACTCGGATGATTATTTTCATATCACGCCGTTCTCTCCTGTGAGCGCACATCGCGGTGTCTTTGGAAATCCCAACGACCGCAACGAGGATGATACGGTAAAGTATTGGGTGGATGTTTTTGCCCCGGGATCTGTCTATAAATCAGAGAAAGAAAAAATTGAGAACCTCGACCGTTTTCGTAATGTGTTCGAGGGTAAAGTGGTGATCATCAGCTGGTATAACGGAAGTGAGCAATCGGTGTTGGCATATCCTTTCGACGGTTTTTATGTCAGCAGTATCATCAGCAGCGTGCTGATGGGAAAATCCTATGTCAATCAAGCGTGGATATTCTACACATTGTTGATCATTATGGTGTTGATCGTCGGTGCCACCGCTTTACATTTGGGACCGGCTTGGTCCGCACTGTCAGCAATTCTCGCAGGCATTGGGGTCACAACATTCGGTATTTGGTCATTCTTTTACGCCCATATGATCATAGAACTTCTCTATTTTTATCTTGCGATCATCCTTTCATATTTGATCTTTTCACTGGTGAAAATGTCCGGAGCGGGATTAGAACAGAAACCGGCATAATAGACATCCCTTCTTGTTTCCCCTCCATTTTTTTTCTACTTTGAACCCGTCAGCGAAAACCCCGAAGTTTACTCGAATTCGGGGTTTTTCACTCAATAATTGTAAATATTCAGTGTATTTGAAAAGACAATTTTGTTTTCTGCCACTAAGGCACAAAGGCACAAAGTTTGCAAAAAAATACGATTCACAAATTTATTATTTATCCTTTGTGGGATTTTGTGTTCTAGTGCTTTAGTGGCCAATTGTTCACTATCATAGAATTTTATCAGGAATTTGCAGACCAGTAACCAAAAAGTAATTCATCATAATCCGGCATCCAGTATCTAAAATCTAGTAACCAGCATCCAGCATGTCTTCCCCTTTAATGAAACAATACGCCTCCGTGAAGGCGAAATACCCGGATACGATCCTGCTCTTTAGGATGGGGGATTTCTATGAGACGTTCGATGAGGATGCGAAGACGACATCCAAGGTCCTTGGGATCACGCTCACCAGACGGGGAAAAGCAGGGGATGTGGGTGAGACACCGCTGGCAGGATTTCCGTATCATGCACTCGAAACATATCTACCGAAATTGCTGAAAGCCGGACTCCGTGTTGCGGTCTGCGAACAGCTTGAAGATCCGAAATTCGCCAAAGGGATCGTGAAGCGCGATGTGGTGGAAGTGGTGACTCCCGGAGTTTCATTCTCGGATAAAATACTCGAACAGAAACAGAATAATTATCTTGCCTGCGTCGCTCTTCCGAGCGCCATCGCCGCTGCGAATGATCCGATCGGATTCTCGTTCGTCGATATTTCCACCGGAGAATTCTACACATCTGAATTTCCGTTCCGTCAGTTGCCCGAAATTCTATCTTCCATCGCTCCCGCCGAAATGATCGTGCAGAAGAGGGACAAGGAGGCGCTGCAGGAACTGCTCCGTGGACCGTACCGCGGGATCTATACGTCCCTCGATGACTGGCTCTTCCAGTTTGATTACGGGAATGAGAAACTCCTTCAGCACTTTAAGACGCAGAGTTTGAAAGGATTCGGTATCGAATCCATGAGCATCGGCATCATCGCCGCCGGCGGTGCGATGCATTATCTGAACGAGACGCAGCGGGCGAATCTCGCGCACATCCAGAAGATCGTGCCGTATTCTGTTGAACAGACGATCGTGCTCGACCCGGCAACAAAAAGGAATCTCGAGATCACTTCATCCCTCGGCGGTTCGCTGGACGGGACGCTCTTCTCCGTGCTTGATAAGACGAATACGCCGATGGGCGGACGTCTGCTGAAGCGATGGGTGAACAATCCGCTGAAAAAGTTGGAACAGATACAATGGCGTTCCAGCGGAGTTCAGTTCCTGGTGGAAAAAACTTCGCTCAGGTCGGACCTTGTGAACGAACTCTCCGAGATTGGGGATATGGAGCGGCTGATCGCGCGCATCGCCACGAGCCGCGCGAATCCGCGCGAGATGCTGGCACTGAAAAGGATCCTGCAGAGCATTCCGAAGTTGAAAGCCATTCTGAGCGATCCTTCGACGCGTCCCGCAAAGAACGCGGGACTTGTTCAGGATGACTCCTTATTAAAAAATGAAGTCACCCTGAGCGAATCACGACGAAGTCGTGATGAGTCGAAGGGCGACTCAACGCTGAACGAGATCAATGAGAAACTTCAGCCGCTCGAAGAACTGACCGATGCCATCACGCGCGCTATCGCCGATGATCCGCCAATGAAGTTCGAGGACGGCGGAGTGATCCGTGAAGGATTCAACGCAGAGCTGGATGATCTCCGTTCACTCTCGTTCTCCGCGAAGGACTGGATCGCGAATCTTCAGATCAAAGAACGGGAACGGACCGGCATCTCATCGCTGAAGATCGGGTTCAACAATGTGTTCGGCTACTTCATCGAGATCACGCACACGCATAAGGACAAGATCCCGAAAGATTACATCCGCAAGCAGACAATGACGAACGCAGAGCGGTTCATCACGCCGGAGCTGAAGGAATACGAGGATAAAGTGCTGAACGCGGATGAAAAGATCCTCGCGATCGAAACGCGTCTGTTCAATGAGCTTCGGCTCTATGCATCGCAGTTCGCGGCGGTCATCCAGTCCAACGGACAGCAGATCGCTACACTGGACTGTCTTGTCTCGCTTGCACAGGTTGCTCAGGAGAACCGCTATACACTTCCCGATGTGAACGAGAAAGATTCCCTTATTATAGAAGAGGGACGTCACCCTGTGATCGAGCAGCTTCTGCCGGTCGGAGAGCAATATATCCCGAATTCGGTGCAATTGGACACAAAATCGCAGCAGATCCTGATCATCACCGGTCCGAACATGAGCGGTAAGTCATCTTATCTTCGTCAGGCGGGACTCATAGTATTGCTCGCTCATATCGGTAGTTTCGTCCCGGCAAAGAGGGCTGTCGTAGGACTTGTCGATAACATCTTCACCCGCGTCGGTGCGAGCGACAACATCACCAGCGGTGAAAGTACATTCCTTGTAGAGATGCATGAAGCGGCAAATATCGTCAACCGCGCAACGAAGCGAAGTCTCATTTTACTTGATGAGGTCGGCCGCGGCACCAGCACGTTCGACGGTATCTCCATCGCCTGGGCGTTAACGGAATATCTGCATGAACAGATCGGTGCGCGAACGATGTTCGCAACGCATTATCATGAATTGAATGAACTCGCTTCGCTGTATCCAAGAATTAAGAATTATAAAGTGGATGTTAAAGAATACGGCGACAAAGTGGTGTTCCTCCATACGGTCACTCCGGGTACGGCGGACCATTCCTACGGTATTCAGGTGGCGATGATGGCAGGACTGCCGACATCGCTGACGGACCGCGCGAAAAAGATCCTGGAGAATCTTGAAGCATCGCAATTGACACCGCACAGCGAGCAGCCGGCGGATCCCGCGGATGTGAGAAAAATAAAACGTCACGCGATGAAGATCGAGAACACGCCGCAGATCACCATGTTCGAGATGAAGGATGACGAACTGCGCGATGCGATCAAACGGCTCGATATCAATGCCATGACACCGATGGATGCGCTGAAGTTCCTGGCGAAGGTGAAAGAGAATTTGAAATAATCACAATACTGTTTGATCGTGCAAAAGAACTCATCCTAAAAAGCATCGCCACTAAGAAACGAAGGCACAAAATTCACAAAAAAAACTTCTGAATAAATCTAAATCTATGTCATTCCGAGGAACGTAGTGACGAGGAATCTGAAAAATTTGTCAAAATAACATCAAAAAGATTTCTCGCTCCGCTCGAAATGGAAAGGTTTTTATAATATTTCAGAAGTCTCACAAAAGTAAATTTGAACCTTCATTTCATATAAAATTAATCCCTATTTCGATAGTTGACATTATCACCCATGCCGGTTCGCCGATCACTTCTGTATCTCAGTGCGCTCCCTACGTTCGTTGTGATCCTCGATCTGCTCATTCGATTTTCGTACCTTCGCGTACTCGAACCGTCACTGCTGCAGCATTTTCTCTATTCCTATGTCTTTGAATGGATGCTCTGTGTTGCGATCACCGGAGCCATTGCGTTTGTACGAAAACGAAGGATGCCTGTTGTTATCTTCACGGCGTCGATACTCAGCATCGGTCAGTTGATCGTGTACGGACATTACTTCTATTTCGGTGTTCTGCCGAATCCGTATTCCATCAATTACTGCATCGATCACACGTCAGATTCATTATCATTGATGATTTCCAGTATTACCTGGGTGCATGCGGTTATCTTCGTCAATCTGGTGATCATTCATTCCATTCTGCTGCGAATTGGGCTGAAGGGGTACGATCCCATTTCGTTAAAATTCCGGTGGTCATTTGTTGGGTGCTTTCTGGGATGTATCATCGTCTTCAATAATAATGTCCGCTTTGCCCCTGCGAGTTATTCCGTCTCTCCCGCAACGGTCTTCTCCCTGAAATACACACTGCAGGAGCGGTATTCCGGCGCGAAAATGGAACTCCATCATGGATATGTTCGCCGCCGTTTCGATGTTGCCGACCGTCCGGCGGTACGGTCACGGTATAACTGCATCCTGTTCATCAGCGAAAGTCTCCGCAAAAGGAATTACTCCGCTTACGGATATCACCGGAACACCACGCCGTTCATCGACAGTATGATCACCGCAGGATCGGTCGTCCGCTTCCATCAACATGTCAGCAATGCGGTCTCTACGCAGTATTCCGTGCCGATGATCCTTTCCGGGGATTTTACCATCTCCAAGATCGATCATCCGTTCATCTATGATTATCTGAAGAAGTGGACCGATGCGCGGACGTACTTCTTCACATCGCAGTCCATGCAGCGGAGCAACATCGATCTTGTCTATAATACATCCCTCGATACATTCGTCTGTCAGGAGAAACTCCCGTATGAACCGTTCAACGATCTTGGAGTGGATGACGCCGATGTAGCGGATCATGTAAAGGATTTTTACCGCCGTCATAACGGAGAACGGTTCTTCAGCATCATTCAGTTCAACAACACACATTTTCCGTATACGGTGAAACAATCCGCAGCCCGTTTCTTTTCGACGAAAGATTCTGCGGTGATCGACAGTTATGACAATACGATCCTTGAACAGGATAAGATCCTTCGTTCGTACTTCGCGGCATTCCGGCAGGCCGGACTCCTTGATTCAACGGTCATTATCTTCACATCGGATCATGGGGAAGCATTCGGCGAGAGGGGGCATATGGGACATTTGAACACTCTGTACGGTGAGGAGATCGAAGTTCCGATGTGGATCTATCTTCCGAAAGGGTTTCCGGCAGCGAAGAAACGGGTGATCGAACAGAACGCGCAGAATGCAACATCCCATCTTGATCTGTTCCCGACATTGATGGAACTGTACGGCATCGTTCATGACCGTCCCGCCGATGAAGATCTGCGGGGTGTTTCGCTACTGCAGCCGGTCGGAAGCGAGCGGATCATTCCCGTTGTGGGAAAGGATATGCTCGATACGAAAGCGGTGATCATCGGAACGATGAAATATATCGAAACGAACAGGGACGGCATCGCCTCGTACGAGGCATACGATCTGAGTATGGACATGACCGAGAAACGGAACATCTGGGAAGGAATTGCGGAACATCAGAAGCATGTATTGAAAGAACGGTTCGCATCGATCGATGCGGCGGCAGGGATAAAACAATAGCATCCGTTATTTTGTAGAGAGGGATAATTATCCGTCTCTACAAAAAATATTTTTACGATTCAATAGGAGCAATATGGATACAACCGATATCAAAACATTGTTCGAATTCAATTCATGGGCAAATGCGAGAACGCTTCAAGCGGTGGATTCTCTGAACGAGGAACTATTATATGTTGATCTAAAGAACAGCTTCGGCAGCATCCACGGAACGCTCGTGCATCTCTGCGGAGCGGAGGATATCTGGCTGCAGCGCCTGAACGGCATCGATCCCGGCATCTTTATGAAACCGGAGGTGTTCCCGACATACGGTTCACTCAAAACACAATGGGGAGAGGTGGAGGCGGGGTGGAAGAAATATTTAACGTCATTAACGGACGAAGACATCGCGCGTTCGCTCACTTTCCATAATCTTAAAGGAGAGGAAGTGACGCAGCTGATCTGGCAGTCCCTGCAGCACCTGGTGAACCATTCCACATATCACCGTGGACAGATCACCACCATGGTACGGCAGAGCGGAGGAACGCCGATCGGAACGGACCTTATTGCATTCTACCGATTGAAAAAATGACGCGGGTTCATTCTTTGACGGCACGGTAGTGCTTCGTTTCCCGTGAATTGCATGAATATTTAAAACAACGGACCCGATCATTGCTGACCGGGTCCGTTGTTTTGTTCGTATCCTAAAGCTGTATGTTAAGCGGCATCTTCCTGTTTCAACTCTTCAGGAGCTTCGCCGCCGTCATCGTTATGACTGCCGGAGGTAAAGACGAGGTCATCTTTCTTCTTGTTCAGTTTCACTTTGATGACGCTCCCTTCACTGAAGGTCCCTTTCAGGATCTCTTCCGCGACCGGATCTTCGACGTATTTCTGAAGAGCGCGGCGGAGAGGACGCGCACCGTACAGCTGGTCGTATCCTTTCTCTGCGAGGAATTCCTTCGCGGACTTGGTCAGCTCGATGGAGATGTTCATCGTGCTCATCCGTTTGAAGAGTTCCTTCACCTGGATGTCGATGATCTTCGTGATGTCTTCCTTGTTCAGCTGATGGAAGACGATCGTGTCGTCGATACGGTTGAGGAACTCCGGGTTGAAGACCCGCTTTACCGCTTCATCGACCGTGTCCTTCATCAGTTTGTATTTATCACCCACTGTCTCTTCACCGAAGCCGAATCCTTTCGACACTTTAATGTCGCGAGCACCGATATTCGATGTCATGATAAGGATGGTGTTCTTGAAATCGACCTTGCGTCCGAGTGAATCGGTGAGCAGACCGTCATCGAGCACCTGCAGCAGGATGTTGAAGACATCCGGATGCGCTTTCTCGATCTCGTCCAGCAGCACTACCGAATACGGTTTGCGCCGAACTTTTTCGGTCAACTGGCCCCCTTCTTCGTATCCGACATAACCGGGAGGAGCGCCGACGAGACGGGAAACGGAGAATTTCTCCATGTATTCGCTCATATCCACCCGGATGAGTGAATCGTCGGAGTCGAACAGATATTTTGCGAGGACCTTCGCGAGTTCCGTCTTACCGACACCGGTCGGTCCGAGGAAGATGAATGAACCGATAGGACGCTTCGGATCCTTCAGTCCCGACCGTGCACGGCGGATGGCCTTCGTCAGTTTCTCGATCGCTTCATCCTGACCGATGATGATATTCTTGAGAGCGGAATCCATCTTCAGCAGTTTCTGCGTTTCGCCTTCGGCGATCTTGTTCACGGGAATGCTCGTCATCATCGCAACGACGTCGGACATATGTTCCTCGGTCACTTCGAAGACCATGGACTGTGATTTCAGGTCCCATTCACGCTTTGCAATTTCCAGATCGCTCAGCAGTTTCTTTTCCAGATCGCGAAGACGTGCGGCTTCCTCGAAGTTCTGACTTTTCACGACAGAGTTCTTGGAGAGCTTGATCTTCTCGATCTCTTCCTCCAGTTTCAAAATTTCCTGCGGCACAACGATGTTCGCCAGATGGACACGCGCACCGGCTTCGTCCAGCACGTCGATCGCTTTGTCCGGCAGATTGCGGTCGGTGATGTACCGATCGCTCAGTTTCACTGCGGCTTCGATCGCTTTATCCGTGTAGCGCACGCCGTGATGCTGTTCGTATTTATCTTTGATGTTCGCCAGGATCTGTATCGTATCCTCAACGCTTGCGGGATCGATCATGATCTTCTGGAATCGGCGGTCGAGCGCGCCGTCCTTCTCGATGAACTGACGGTACTCATCCAGCGTTGTTGCGCCGATGCACTGCAGTTCACCGCGCGACAGCGCCGGTTTGAACATATTCGATGCATCGAGCGAACCCGAAGCTCCGCCTGCTCCGACGATGGTATGCAGCTCGTCGATGAATAAGATAACGTCGCGTGCTTTTTCCAATTCGTTCATCACCGCTTTCATCCGTTCTTCGAACTGACCGCGGTATTTCGTCCCTGCAACGAGTGCTGCAAGATCGAGCGTGACAACACGTTTGTCGTGCAGAACGCGTGATACTTTTTTGTTGATGATGCGGAGAGCAAGTCCTTCGGCAATGGCCGTCTTACCGACGCCCGGTTCCCCGATGAGAACGGGGTTGTTCTTCTTTCTGCGCGAAAGGACCTGCGCTACGCGTTCGATCTCTTTCTCACGTCCGACCACCGGATCGAGCTTCGCTTCGGCTGCGAGTTTCGTCAGGTCGCGTCCGAAATTATCGAGTACGGGGGTCTTCGATTTTTCCTGTTTCTTTTCCGTTGCCGGAGCGCCGCCGGGAGCCGGGGGAGTAGAGGGCTTCCCGCTGATGATGTTGTCCAGTTCCGCGCGCACTTTATCGTAATGCACTTCGAACTGGTGCATGATCTGAGCAGCGATATTATCGTCATCGCGCAGCAGCGAGAGCAGCAGATGTTCTGTGCCGATCACATCGGATTTATACAATTTTGCTTCGAGATAGGTGATCTTCAGGACCTTTTCCGCCTGTTTCGTGAGCGGGATGTTCCCGATGGTCAGCGTTCCGCCGGAGGTCCGGACGGTATCTTCGACTGCTTTCTTCAATTTATACAGATCGCATCCGAGGTTCCGCAGGATCTTTACGGCGATCCCTTCCCCTTCACGAATGATGCCCAGCAGCAGATGTTCCGTTCCGATATAATCATGACCGAGCCGGAGTGCTTCTTCGCGGCTGAGGCGGATCACGTCCTGAACGCGATTTGAGAAATTACCTTCCATTGATTTTTCCTTTAATTATGACTCACTCTATAACAGACGAATTCCTATAGTAGTTTCTTTTAAAATCATCAGATTTCCGGTATGGAGCTGTGACCGTCAATACCGGAAAGGAATGGGATGACGAAGAACGGA
>CALROS020000014.1:0-11693 GCA_943369855.1 Chitinophaga pinensis
AACGGTTTGAATCCGCCGATGGTCGTTTCGGAACCGATAATGCCCGCGTCGGTGATGAAGAAGTCAGTCCCGCTGTGGATGAGTCCCGCCGCCGCCTGCATCAGAATGCGGTGGCCTTTCTCGGGGACGATATCCAGGACGACGTTGAAGACAGCGTAACAGTACGAACTCCATGTATTATGTCCGAGCACGATCCCGCCGTCCTTCGTCATACCGCCTGTTGCGATGAAGGAGCTGCATGATTCTTTCTTCGGATCGGGAGAATTCGGCGAGACGGTATCCTTCACCGTCGGCCACCAGCCGCCGAGCCGTTCCGATGCGGCGTTGTACGTGATCACTTCCTCTTTGATGAGCTTGGAACCGGCGGCGGTCAATCCTTCGGAAATACCGTCGATCTCCGCCATGTTCTCGGAATCGATCTTCGCTGCAAAGAGTTTCGTGGACCAGTTCACGAGCCAGGACCATTCCATCGCACTCTCATATTCCCATACCTTCCGCTGGATGCGGATCCCTTCATCGATATCCTTTGCGAGAAGATATCCGTGCTGGAATCCCCGTTCACGCGGCGAGCCCTGGATGCGGAGATAGATCCAGCCGTTCTTCTCGTGTTTCTCGGCGTTGGAGAGCCATTGCTGCTGCTGTTTGGTGAGGGGAGTGGAATGAAGCGCTGCCGTGCAAAGAAGGAAAAGAATGATCTGTTTCATGAATACCCGATCTGTTTGTGTGAATGTACCGTTTACAATACGAAATTATTTCCTAGTGATCGTTTACCGTTTTCATTCTGAGCAACGCTTCCACAAAATAATAATCCGCATACGTCAGCGGAACATCGATCTCGCTGTGATGCGGAATACTGCCGACGCTGTGATCCAAAACGAACGGAGCATCCCGTTTTGTATTGTTCATGAACTGCGCTGAACTGAGCGTTCTGATCTGACGCTCGGCGACACCGCGATATTCCGTCTTCTTTTTTGGAGAGCCATATCCGCTCAACTCTATCAACGCGGAACAGATGATCGCTCCCGCAGAGGCATCGCGGTACGCATTCGGAATATTCGGTGCATCGAAATCCCAATACGGTATCTTATCCGCAGGAAGTCGCGGATGATGAAGGATGAAATCAGCGATATGCTGCGCCTGTTGCAGGTAGCGTTTCTCTTTTGTCAGGCGATACATCATCGTGAATCCGTACAATCCCCACGCCTGTCCTCTGGACCAGGAGGAACTGTCGGAGAATCCCTGCGCCGTCTGCTTTGCGTGGGGAAGTCCGGTGACGGTATCGTAGCTGACAACATGATAACTGCTGTAGTCGGGACGGAAATGATTCTGCATCGTCTTATCGCCGTGGGACAGTGCTACTGTTTTGAAGGAGGGCTCATTGAATTCACCCGCGGAGCGGAGGAGCAGTTCCAGGTTCATCATGTTGTCGATGATGACGGCGAACTGCCACTGACGGTTGTTCTTATCCGTATTCCAGGACCGCGTGGCTCCGACGACCGGGTGGAATCGGGTCATGAGCGAGCGTGAAGCATGAAGAAGCGCTGAACGATAGATAGTATCGCCGGTGATCCGGTAGGCGTTGCCGAAACTGTTGTTGATCATGAAGCCGACATCGTGATTGTCCGTCGTGAACTGTTCGTTCTTCACACGCTGTGTGAATTCTTCGGCGAACATTTTCAGGGAATCGTTCTTCGAATATTCATAGAGATACCACAATGTTCCCGGAAAGAACCCGCTCGTCCACCATTTGGATGTGCAGGTGACCAGTGCGCCGGTGCTGTCCGCAGAACGGGGCAGCAGACCGGGACGGTCCTTCAGCATCAGCGCCATGCGCATACTTTGACGGACGGAATGCTCGAGTGCAGTATTGATGACCGTCTTGAGCGGCAGCGGCCGCACGGACTGACCGGATGCAGACAGTGAAAGGAACAGTAAAGCGGAACAGATAAGGATGGTTCTTTTCATGAGGAAAGGCCAATTAAAAGAACTGCCCGCGGTTGTTCGGCGGGCAGCGGCGTACGATAAGATTTCCCCGCCTGACCGGCTTATTAAACTTCAAGGTCAGTCGGGCAGGTCACCCCGATGTCTTATGGAATAATGAGATACCATCGGGATTCGAAATGACATTGATCTATTTTTGAAATTCCAAAAACACCAATTCTTTGCGTCTTAGCGGCCTGCCCCGTTGGGGCTTTGCGAGAAATGATCGTTGTGACGGATCAGAGATCATTTCTTCGGCAGCTGATTCAGTACGAGCCAGTAATATCCGATGTTGCGGATCGCTTCGGCGAACTTCTCGAAATCATCCGGCTTCACCACGTAACCGTTCAGTCCAAGATTCTGTCCTTCCACGATATCCTTCTCTTCACGCGATGTGGTGAGCATGACAACGGGAATATCCTTCGTCCGCTCGTCCGCGCGGATCTCTTTCAGTACATCGAGACCGCTCTTCTTGGGAAGCTTCAGGTCCAGAAAGATCACTTTCGGTTTGTTCTCGATCTTCCGCAGCGCGAATTCTCCGCGGCAGAAGAGAAAATCCAGTGCATCCTCGCCGTTCTTCACCCAGAAGAAATTCTCGGCAAGATTGTGCATCTTCAACGCACGCATGGCAAGCTCTCCGTGATGAGGATTGTCCTCAACAAGAAGGATGTTCACTTTTTGGTCTGACATGATTTGTTCCTTTCTGATTGCAACAGGTAAAATATATTTCAACTAAAAGCAACTGCGGTCATTCTGAGCATGCTCAGTATTTTTCTAATAAGGCGCAGCGAAGAATCCATTGCGCCCGAGATCCTTCGTTCCAAAGAACGGGACTCAGGATGACGAAGATACGGTGTTGATGAAAATACAAAGGTGTCAATGTCCAAATGGTAAAATCAGATCTTCACCGGAAGCGAGAAATAGAATGTTGCTCCTTTTCCCGGTTCGCCTTCGGCCCACACATCGCCGTGATGGCGGTGGATCACTCTCCGCACAATGGAAAGTCCGACGCCGGTCCCTTCGAACTGCTCATCGGTATGCAGTCGTGAAAAGACGCCGAATAATTTTCCGACATCCTTCATATCAAATCCTGCACCGGAATCCTTCACAAAATAGACCGTTCGGTTCTCTTCCGTTGCTCCGCCGATGGTGATCGTCCGTTCATCTTTCGCTAAGGTAAATTTAATCGCATTGGAAAGCAAATTGCTCCACACCTGGCGCATCAGCAGCTTGTCTCCGAGCACCTGCGGCATTGCCGGGAATTCGATATGGATCTTCTTCATCACTTCCGGTGATGCGATCTCCTGATAGGTCTCTTCAGCGAGCGATGTCATATCGATCGCGGTCATTTCGAGTTCTTTCTTGTTCGTTTTGGAGAGCATCAGCAGAGCGGAGACGAGATTCTGCATCATCTGCGTGTTCGAGCGGATGACGGTGAGGAGGCGTTTCCCTTCTTCGTCCAGCTTCTCGCCGAGATGTTCGCCGAGGAAATGGGAGAATCCGTTGATCGTCAGCAGCGGTGCACGCAGGTCGTGTGAGACGGAATAACTGAACGCTTCCAGTTCGCGGTTGGCATTCTCCAGCTGTGCGGTCCGTTCGATCACGCGCTGTTCCAGCTCGGCGTTGAGTTTCCGTACTTCCTCTTCGGATTTGCGCATCGCTTCTTCGGCGTGGACCCGGTCCGTAATATCGCGCGCCACCGCCTGAAAGCCGATGATCTGTCCTTCCTCCATGAGCGGCTGCACATTCTGTCCGAGCCAGAACTGTTCTCCTTCGCTGTTCACGGCGGGGAATTCGAGATAGCTGGTGAACTGTCCGTTGAAGAACTGTGTGGCGTAGAATTGACGGGCTTTGTTCCGGAAATCGGGATGGAAGAGCTCCAGATAATGTTTCCCCATGAACTCCTGCTCGGAGTAGCCGAAGATGCGAAGACCGACAGGATTCACATAGATGAAGCGTCCTTCGCCGTCCGTTCGGTAGATGATATCGGCGGCATTCTCCACGAAACGGCGGTATTTCTCTTCGCTTTCGCGGAGCCGTTCGTAGAGCGTCTGCAGATCGGGTTGCGGAGATTCCATGCTGGAGAATGGATATCAGTGAATTTCAGAGACGATTATGTCAACGAATGTAAACACAATGGAAGATTATAGCAACGGGAAGAAGATGAGAGAGCGTTAATATCTGCCAACCATTCATATTTCTTCTCCTGATTCCAAACTCAGTTTGGAATCAGGAGACATTATTTCAAAATGGTCTCGATCTCCTTAAGCTCACCGTCGCTGAATGAGATATTATCCAGCGATCTCAGCGAGTCGGATAATTGTTCCGGTTTGCTTGCGCCGATCAACACGGATGTGATGCGCGGATCCTTCAGCAGCCACGCAAGCGCCATTTGTGCGAGGGATTGTCCGCGCTTTACCGCTGCATCATTCAGCCGGCGGATCTTCAGCAATTTGTCGTCGGTGATCTGGTCCTTCTTCAGGAAGCCGTGCGGTTTGCCTGCGCGTGAATCGGACGGGACGCCGTTCAGGTAACGGTTCGTGAGGAGTCCCTGTGCAAGCGGGGAGAAGGGAATACAGCCGACACCGTTCTGCTCCAGAATGTTCAGCAGTCCACCTTCCACCCACCGTTCGAACATGGAATACTTCGGCTGATGGATGAGACACGGTGTTCCGAGTTCCTTCAGGATGGCGATCGCTGTTGCCGCTTCCTCGTTCCGGTAATTGGAGATACCGACGTAGAGTGCTTTTCCCTGACGCACGATCAGGTCGAGCGCGGCCATGGTCTCTTCCAGCGGCGTGTCGGGATCGGGTCGGTGGGAATAGAAGATGTCCACATAGTCGAGTCCCATACGCTTCAGACTCTGATCGAGACTCGCGACGAGATATTTCTTGGAGCCCCACTCGCCGTACGGACCTTCCCACATGTAATATCCCGCCTTGGTGCTGATGATCAGTTCGTCGCGGTGTCCGAGCAGGTCCTGCTTCAGGATCTTCCCGAAATTCGTTTCGGCGGAGCCGGGTGAGGGACCGTAATTATTCGCAAGGTCGAAATGAGTGATGCCGCTGTCGAACGCGAGATGGATGATCCTCCGCGCATTCTCAACGTCATCTACATCGCCAAAATTGTGCCAGAGTCCGAGAGAGACCGCAGGAAGTTTGATGCCGCTCCTACCGCAGCGGCGGTACTGCATGGATTGATAACGGGATGATGAGGGAAGATACGGCATGAGCGCGTCCTAAAATTATTCTACCGAAAAAAGTGTACTGATTATTTTCTCTGATTACAACAGCGTGCGAATAGAACACGGATTAGACGGATTCGGCGGATATACACGGATAAGTATTGTAGGGATCGACGACAGTCCGTCCAATGCATCAGCAAAATATTTCAAACACAGAACAAAGAAATGTAGGGACGTCCTATCAGGATGTCCCGGTAATTCAGCAAAAAAAATAAATTTCACACAAAGCCACAAAGAGATGTAGGAACGTCCGACAGGACGTTCCATTTGTGTTTCTAAGATAGAACACGGAAGGAGCGGAAAGAACGGATATACGCGGATAATTATTGTAGGGACGGACGGCAGTCCGTCCAATGTATCAGCAAAATATATTTCACACAAAGCCACAAAGAACAATTCACATTTGTGTTCTTCGCGGATAATATTACGCCGGTTTCTTTTTTCCCATCACAAAATAAAGGGAAGAAAGAACGATCAATCCTCCCGCCGCCATCGATGCGGTGATCGATTCATTCAGGAAGAGCGCCCCCCAAATGAAACCGAATACGGGGATAAGGAACGTGACCGTCGCGGCTTTGGTGGGACCGAGGATCTTCATCAGTCTATAATAGATGATGTATGCGACTGCGCTGCAGAGGACGGCGAATGCGATCATGGTGATGACAATGTGAACGGAAAGATCCGCCGGCGCCGGTGCGAACGCGATGAGCGGAAGGAACAGCACGCCGATCGACAGCTGACTTCCCGCTGCGATCGCCAGGGGACTGATATTGTTTGTGTTCAATTTCAGATAGACGCCCCCTGCTCCATAGAACATCGTTGCAACGACGCACATCAAGATCGAGATGGTCCCCATGGCATCCAGCTGCACCGTTCCACCGCTGCGGATGACCGCCACGCCGAAGATGCCGAGCAGGAGTCCCGCGAGCAGTTTCAGTGTGAATTTCTCATTCAGCCAGATCACCGCACCCACGGCGGCGAAGAGCGGGGTGAGCGAATTGATGATCACGGAGATGGATGCCGGAAGATGGAGCGCTGCATAGGAGAAGAGCAGGAACGGAATTCCTGAATTGAGCAGACCGATGATGATGTATTGTTTTCGGTTCTTTTTCCATTCCAGTTTCCGGCCGGTGAACTGCATAAAGACAGCGAGCGTCAGTCCGGCAATGAGCATCCGCATATCCGCGGTCGCAACGGGACCGAGCGCCGGTGCGAGGATGCGCATGAAGATGAACGACGAACCCCAGATGGCGGAGAGCGCGACAAGGAGGATATAATCGATCAGAAGCATGGGGGGATGTTTTCCTCTATAAGTGTATCAGTATACACGTTTTGTCTATTCTCCGCAAGCGGTGTGAAATGATTGATATCAACGGAATAATTTCATAGACTGATTCCGACAATGCTGTTAGAGTCTGCACACAACACTATTATTTATCCTTCATATCGTATGAAAACACTGTTGATATTGACCGTTCTCCTTGCCGCATCCGCCTCCGCGCAGTTTTCCACACCGCTGGAGCGGAGCAATTACACGAAACTCACCACGAACGCCGAACTGCTGGAGTATGTGAAACAGCTCGATGCTGCATCGCCGGACATCCGCATGGAGATCATCGCTGTATCGCGGGAAGGGAAGCAGATCCCCGCGGTGACCGTGACGAGCGGGACGAAAGCGGAGCAAAAGAAGAAGATCGGCGTGCTCATCTTCGCGCAGCAGCACGGCAACGAACCGTCCGGAAAAGAGGGAGCATTGCTGCTGCTGAAAGGATTCGCGGACGGCTCGCTGACACCATTGCTGAAGAACGTGAATCTGACCATCGTTCCGCAGATGAATCCGGAAGGGGGCGACCGGGACAATCGCCGCAACAGCGCGGGAATGGACCTGAACCGCAATCACATGATCATGACCGAACCCGAAGTGATCGGACTGCACAAACTGTATGACCGGAATGAATACGACGTGACGCTCGATGTACACGAATACTTCCCGTACGACAGCGTCTGGAAAGCATGGGGCTACCGGAAGAACAACGAAGTGACCATCGGACTGATGACGAACCTGAATACGGATGATGCGCTCCGTGCATTCCAGCGTGATGCGTACTTCCCGTTCATCGAATCGTATCTGCAGCAAAAGAAGATCCGCTTCGGCGAATACACGCCGCTCGGACCGCCGCACGTCTCCCGCATGCGGAACAGCACCGTGGATATCAACGACGGCCGCCAGAGTTTCGGCATCCTCGGTTCGTTCTCATTCATTCAGGAAGGGATGCACGGTATCGACTCCATCACCAACATCAAACGCCGGGCCGAGACGCAGTGCGCGGGATTGACCGGATTCATCACGTTCATGAACCGGAACGCCGACACCATCCGAACGATGGTGAAGAACGCGAAAGCAACACGGGCAAACCGCGTTTCAACGGCAATATTGATGGACCATACCGGCGACGGAAATCAATCGCTCACATTTTCATCCTACGACGGACTCCGCGACACAACGATGGTCGTACCGAATTATCATAACCGGGTGATCGCACTGCTGAGTGTGACGAAGCCGAAAGGATATCTCATCGCAAAGAAGGACACATTACTGAAAGATTTTCTAAAGAAACATAATCTTGTGTTCGGTCCATACAAGGCGGGGAACAAGGATGTTGTGAAACAGTATCTGCTGGAATTCCAGAAGCAGCCGGAGATCGAGGAGTTCACCATCTACGTGAGCGCAACAGAGCAGCGGACGGTAAAGGTTAAAGCGTCGGACTATCTGTTCGTCTCAACGGACCAGCGTCCTGCGCAGATGCTCATTACCGCACTCGAACCGCGGGGGATGATCAATCTGATGCAGTATGACCGCTTTGCATATCTTCGGAACGAACGGGAATATCCGGTGCTGAGAGTGGAGTAAGAGAAAAGAGGATGCGTTTCAGGTTTACGGTTTCAGGCGGTTCAGGTCACTCTATGTCCTTTGTGGCTAATCGCTGAACGCTCAATACACCGGTTTCAGATAATCCCATTCTGACGCACGGAGCGATTTGAGCGAATAGAAATTATCCGCCGAAGAAGGAGAGATTGTCAGCATCGCATTCGCACAGTTGGTGATGATGCCGGATTTGGGCGACGCGATGCGGTTCCACATGGTCTCGATGGTCTTGCGCAGGAAATATTCCGGCGGCGTGAGGTTCGCGGGATATCCCTGCAGCCAGCTCTTCAGCGAATTGTGATTGGAGAGGATCACCAGCGTCGCGACCATATAGGATGTCTCGGCACCGCCGAACGGGACGACATCATCCGTATCATCCGGCGCATTCAGGATCCTCTGGATATCATCCACCCAAGAGGAAAATTCCGTGTGCGCCACATCCTTCACAAAAGAATAATCCCACACACAAAATTCGGTGTACGGCAGAGATGATGAGAGGAGCGCCGCTCCGCGTTTCAATGCTTCACTCTGTATCTTCTGTTCATTCGAGCCGGAGATCTCACTGATGATGGAACTCAATTCCTTGCGGAACGGATCGCCGGGATAGGTGGAAATGACCGTCTGCAGTGCAAAGAAGACCGATTTTGCCGGACAGGTGCGCGAGTCGTTGAAGATTCCTATGCGTTTCATCATGCAGCTGTAATCTTTCTGAATTGTCGGGATCGTTATTTCGCCCAAGCGTCGTGAAGAAGTACCATTCCTGAAATTGTCCTACGAATAATGTCCGCCGCGTCCCCAGCTGGAGCCGCCGTTGTTCTCGTCATCATCCTTACAGACGATGTACGAGAAGAGAAGTGTAAAAGCACCGATCTTCACCAGCGTTTTCATTGTCTCCCGTTTTTCTTCGTCATAATCACTGTCATACGCTGCATCCGAAGCGAACTGCGTCGGATCGGTCTCGTTGTACCCCACATGATCGTACCATTCTTTTTGGAGTTTCGCACTGACGGCATAATTCTTTTCCTGCGGTATGTGCAGCGGTACCGGACGCGTATCCTTCTCCTCAAGCCGTGCGCGGGTGAAGACGATCCTTCGCTGGTAAAATTCCTTTTTCAACGAGGTTCGGACCGCTTCCATCGAGGCGATGCTGAACTCAACATCCACATACGCCGTTGTTCCGACCGTGAACGAGCGGAGTATCACGGCGGACCAGCCGCCGATATCGCCGAGCACGGGATGCTGATATCCTTCTCGGACAGTGACGCGCTTTGGTATTGTTTTTGTCATACAATAAAATCCCTTACAGCTTTTCGGTATTCTGCTGTGCGATCGAAAAGATCGTCCTTCGTGTCTGCACCGTCGTCGCACAGAGACGGAGCATTTCGTTCAGCGGCATATCTCCCAACGTTTGAATGGAAGAAAGTGAGAGCGAACAGATCCTGATCCCGTTCTGCTGATAATGCAGGAATGTTTCATTCAGGTCATCCTGCTCATATTCCAATTCGTCTTCATGCAGATAGAGCACGGTCATGATCCCGCGTTCATTCAATGATGCTGCGGAAGGAAGATACGACCAGTGTCTGTTGTTGAAATCCATTCCCGGTCCTCGCCGCCTCGTCAGCCGTTCCTGCGCAAGAACGAACAGAGGAGGACGTTCATCACTCGGGATACCGGAGCGGTGTCCGGCAAGGATCTTCCCGGCATACTGCATCAGCGCAAAGAGCGTCCTCCGCAGCGGTACCTGTTCATTCGGATGCGGCGTATTCTCCATCTGCAGAACGATCCCGGCTGCATCGGATAATCCTGCTGCCGCCGCAACACTCATTGTTCCCGGCAGATCGCATACCAACATTAGCGAGTTCCGTTCTGCAATCGGAGCGGAAGCGATGATGTTGGAGAGTGATGCCCCCAGACGTTCCGCGTTTGCAAGATCGATGGATGGGAGGAACGGTTCAACAAGTGACGGTTCCGCCGCGGAATAGAGGATCAGCGGCATCCTGAATGGGAGCCATCGTTCATCCGGTGTATATGCATCGAGCAGCCGTTCGACCGTAGGATCGATCCGCACTGTTGAGGATTGTCCGGCGCTTGGCGTTCGGTGTGTCTCGGCAAGGAGCGTCCGTTCGAGCACCGGCACCACGCCCGAAGCCGCGGTGGTCATTCCCGTATCGCGCCGCACGTAGATACCGCACGGCTCATTTCCGGCGAGGAAGATGCCGAAATTATCGACGGCACCATCCTGCTGCGCCGCGTGGAAATATCTCTGCGCTATCCAGTATTCGGCGGCCGCTTCGTGCACGGATGCTTCCCACACCGATTGTTCCGTTGCGCATCCGATGATCACCTCCGCACCTTCGCATCCGTAATTGCTTTTCAGCACCCAATCATCTTTGTGGGCGAGCAGGAGCTGCGGATCGCACTGACTCAGCCGGACGGTGAACGGAATATGAGCGTCGATCATCTTCTGCGTCTCGGCGGAGAACAGTGAACGGTGTTCGTGGAAGAACGCCAGCGTCAGTTTGTTCTGAGTAAGGATGCAGCCGAACGGATTCACGACCGCAAGATGTCCGTCGATCATCGGTTCGATGATCTCGTGGAACGGCGAAACCAGCGGCAGGATATCCGCTGTTGCCTGCGTTCCCCTCCACGGCGAGATCTGTTCGCACCACCAGTCCGTTTTATAATGACGGAGCAGCACATCGATCTCGCTTCCATAGAGTGTCACGCGTCCTTCCTCGTTCTTCCGGAGATTCCGCGGTGAACCGAATGTGACCGCATATCCGTTCTCTTCCAGCCATCGCCGGTAGAGATGAAGCAGTCCCATATCTTCGGGAATATCCGTCGGATAAACGATGCCGACGGTCGGCGTTCCCGCGTGGGCGGGACGGCGGACACTTCGCATTGCATGTCCGATCACGGTCAGGAACGCTTTCGGAAGATGGGCATTCGGATCGTGATAGTGTCCGGAGAATTCTTTTGCGTATTGTCCCAGAAGGAATGCTTCGTCCATGCCGCTCGGTGTGTCGGAGTTCAATTCGGCGGCGAGAATCGAACCGTCCTCCGTCATGAACAGATCGGCTCGCGAGATACCGCGCCACATTCCGCCGGATGTGTACCAAAGAGCCTCTTGCAGCGGTGTCAGCGAGAAATATTCCTTCAAGAATTCAGGATGGTTCGCAATGATGGTGCTCAATTCGTCGTACGCTTTGCCGACGGAACGGGCGGCGGAATAGAGTGCGCGGACCTGCCGCGTGGGAAGGATCTTCGCGTCGGGGGAGAATCGTGGAAGTCCATTGGAGTACGGCAGGACGGGGATTCCTGTGCGGAACATCCACTCCCGAATGGCTCTCTGCCGATCTTCCTTCTCCGGAACTATTTCAGTATGCAGAACGGCTGTATTCACTGTCAGTATCCCAACCGGATGGCGATCACTGCTGCAATAAGATACGCCGCCGCTTCGACGGCACCGGCGCCGATGTTATTCCGTTCACCGACCTCATCGTCCAGCAGTCCCCCGTACAGCTTCAGCGGACCACCGAGCAG
>CALROS020000015.1:0-11602 GCA_943369855.1 Chitinophaga pinensis
CTATTGCCTGACCGCGGGGAACGGCAGTGAGATCAGATATAAACGGACGTTGGTCAATTCCTCTGTTCAGGTGAAGACGGCAAATAACTCCTATGATTGTATGCAGCTCAAAGAGGAGAAGATCGTTCCGGATGGCTATGGATATTTTGAGTATCAGAATTATTTTTATCATTCGGCGTACGGATTGATCAAGAATGAATATTATAAAAAATCAAAAGGCGGCACGGTATATAAAGCGTCGGAGACGCTGTTGCTGAGTGTCACGATAGCGCCATGAAGTTTATACCTCCCCTTATTATTCTCGTTGTGATTCTGCTGAGCGGATGCGATGACGGTCCGGTCATGATCGATAATCATCCCGTCGATTTCCGTGTTGCATATTTTGGCGGTTATTCGGATTCCCTGTATGTGATCAAACTCGACGGGAAGCAGAACTTTACCAAGGTCAAATTCTCATATCGGGGAGGTTCGGTTGAATGGATCCCGAACAGCCGGGCGTTCATCTATTCTGAGATCACCCGGAACTATAGGTCCACCATTTGGATGTTCGACTGCGGTACCGGCCAAAGGACACTCATCCGAACATTTCCGAATGAATATATCTCCGGAATAGTGCTGTCGCCGGACGGGAGAATGTTCTGCTGCTCACGAACACCGTTGGACAAATCCGGGCGTGTCCTCTGCATATATGATCTGAACGGCTCATTGCTCCACACATTAACAACTCCCGATGAATTGCTATATAATACGACGTGGAACCCAGACGGCCAATCGATTCTCTTGAGGATCGCTGATACATCGAATTACTATCATTCGATCCTTTGGTCGTCCGATCTTGCGGGTGACCGTCGCCGTATCCTCGAATCACGATACAGTCTTTCCTCATTGTCATATTCACCGGACGGTAAACACATTGCAATGTCTGTCTATGACAGCACCGGGAGCAGTGCGATCGGGATGATGGATGCTGACGGAAGCAATTTCCATCTTGTCGTACCGTTCAGTTTCAGTGTTTTTGACCCTGTATGGTCGCCGGACGGGAAGAATATTGCGTTCCTGATGTGCAGTCCTATCTACACCAAAGCGACAGTGCTGAACCTGGAAACGATGGAACGCCGTCAGGTCTCGGATGCACCGGGGGTCGATTTCGATGCCCGGTGGGTGGATAATGACCGGGTCGCATTCTACACCAATGGACTCTCGAATGTCTGTATCGTGTCGAAGCATGGAACAGATTTTTCTCAGGTAACGAATATCTCTTCGGATGAAGATGGGGGAGTATTCACGTATGCTATTTCTTCAATAGCATTTTAATGTTAGGAAGTACACCCAATATTGACCAATGAAAGGAAGTATCATGTTCAAAAAATCATCCTTGTTCCTTTTTGTTCTATTCACCTCCGCAGTATTCAGTCAGGAGATCCAATGGTTCGGTCCCGTCGCCGGCGTAGGGAATCTGACAAACAGCGGGAAATCAACCATGAAGGACGATCTCCACTCCGCATTCGGCTGGCATATTGAAGTGCCGTATACCAGCAATGATCTGACCGGATACGGTGAGGCGGGGATAACATTGCTCGGGATCGAGCAACAGAGGGTCTATCCGAACGCTTGGGGATATTTCGGCGCGCGGTATAAAGCGATCGGCGGAGGATTGGGACCGGTCTTCAATTCCGTCGGCACCGGACTCGGGATGAATATCTACACGAATCTCTACCTTGATAAACTGAGAATTCCGATAGGATTCGACTTCAATTTCATCGGAGGGAATACGCGGGTGCAGCTGTTCATCGGTTTCAATTACAAATAGTATTCATTGTTCCGTCAATATGTTGAAAGATCATCCGCTTTGAGAACATTTCTTTTTACCGCTCTTCTGATATTCATCAGTACCGTTTCGGCATCAGCACAGATCCTTCCCAAAAAATTCTGGAAGACGCTGCAGGACAATTCGATGGAGTTCGTCATGCCGGAAAAATATCTGCAGGCACCGGTCCTGCCGAACAGCGATGTTGCGTACGACTTTGCCGTTGTTTCGAAGGACAGACAGATCGAGATCCGGTACACGGTCCAGCCGGTCGACCGGAAGCAGAAGAACGGCAACGGACTGTCCGAAGGGATGCTGCAGGCGATTGCGCTGAATATCTCCGGCGGCACAATGGCGGAACCGAACGCGTTCCCGGCGGAGAGCGTCAGAAAGGAATTCGGAGCGGATAAAGGGTATACCGCAATGATCCCGGTCAGATCCGAATTCGGGAATGGATACAAAAAGTGCATGCTCACAATGATCCACAAGGATAATATCGCGGATGCGTATGCATTCTATCTCTTCAACGATCCGCAAGTGCTTGTGCAGGCGATCAAGAGCTACGCGATTTTTCACGCGCTGAAGTTCAAATGAAATAATTTCCGCAAGGTCGACCTGAACCTCTTTCGGCAGTTCGTAACGAAACGGAATTCACCGTTTCGAACTGAGCAGGAGAATTAGTAGAAGAGATGAAGTTGACATGCGTAAAACTTATAATAGAGTTCGGAAGCGGTGGAAATGTCGCTGCAGTCTGTTCAACTGGCCTAATATGCCAAGAACTTGACCAAAAAATCACTCGGAGCGCTTTTATTTTTCAACTCTTTATTGCTTATCGGATGAAGTATTTAGACATTGGTCGGAAATAAAAAACAGCCACCGAATATTATTCGCTACAACCCAAACATCATTACATCATAACATCACCTATTCAGAAGGAGTAAAAATGAACAAAGCAAAACTATTTATGATCACTGTCACCATGATTGCAGCGATGGGAATTATGGGTTGCGCGACAATATTCAAAGGGACGACACAGGATATCTCGGTAAAATCCACCCCCGATAAAGCGACAGTCACCATTAAAACGATGGCCGGCATGGAGACATTCAGCGGAACAACCCCGGTGACGGCAAAACTTGCCAAGAAATATGCGTACATCGCAACGATCAAGATGGACGGGTATAAAGAAACGACGATCCAAATTTCACAATCGCTCGAAGGATGGTTCATCGGCAACGTCCTCTGCGGAGGTATTTTGGGAATGATCATCGATTTCGCAAACGGTGCTATGTGGAAGCTTGAACCGGAAAGCATCAACATCACATTGGCGACAGCGTACATCGACGGAAGCGAGACCCAGACATACGCCGTCTTCAAAGCGGTCGACAATAACGGACAGCTTCGGACGCTTGCCGTGCCGCTGATCAAAGAAACGGTCCTGGCATACAGCAAATAATGAGATCGTTGTGCATAGTAATAATACTCTCACTGTTTCCGCTATTGGGGTTTGCTCAGAATTCAATCCCAATAGTGGAAGGGTGGGATGTTCCCGACTCAAGTTCGATCCGGATCCGCTCCACACCTCCGCCGCAGTCATTCTTCGTCAGTCTGACCAATTCTGCTATTTCATTGTATCAACGTGATATCTCCACACAGTCGATCAGCCGCTGTCCGTTCGAGATCTCGTGTTCACGCTTTGCCATACGGTCCATCGCGGACCATGGAGTGTTTGGCGTTGCACTGTTCATCGACCGGTATTTTTACAGGGAAAATATTGAAAGCTTCATTAATTACAAACTGATCAAAACCAATAATGGTCTCTTAAAACTTGATGATAAACTCTATCTGTTTGAATAGAATGAAATATGTATCTGTGCTCATGCTGCTCCTCGCCGCGGAAGTACCGTGTCAGAGTAAAAGTGACTATGCGTATTCGCTGATGAAAGAACGCGATTATTTCAGGGCGATCTCTGTGTATAAAGAGCTTTCATTCTTTTCCGTCAATAACGATTCATCGATATTCTATCTTTCTCAGATCGGAAAAGCATATCGATTAAGCCAAAAATATGAATTATCGGTCGCTGCATATTCATCCCTTCTGAACAGATTCGCCGTCTCTGATTCCGTCAACAGTTCGATCTATATCAATCTCGGATTGAATTACCTCGGGATGAACGTTCCGGCACAGGCGATATCCTATTTGGAAGAAGCGGATAAAAAGGATCCTTCCGGGTTGGCCTCATTGTATCTGGGATTAGTATATGCGGAGATGTCCAATTGGGAAAAAGCAAAGCTTTCGATCAGTGCGAAAGAGAACACGGGAGCTGCGGGGATCCTGCCGGAGATCAGGAAAGAATTCTCTTCGACACTCTCGTTGGCGGACAAGCTTCCGCACCGTGATCCGCTGACCGCGTCGCTGCTCTCCGCCGTCATCCCCGGGGCGGGACAGTTCTATTGTAACCATTATGTCGATGCCCTGCAGGCGTTCGGCTTTGTCACCGCGTTCAGTGCCGCAACATATATTGCGTACAGGAATGATAAACACTACAGCTCAAATTATGTATTAACAGGACTCTCCTTATCCATTACCGGTCTGTTCCACATTGCCAATATTGTCGGTGCCGAACGGACGGCTACGTACTTTAATCAACGGCAGCAGGAGATCTTGTTGCAGGATGTCCGCCAAAAGGCCCTGAATATAGATTTTTAGTTCATCACAGCATTCCCGTTTTCACACAATCTCGGTTCGATCGATATTCTCAGACCAATCATCACAACGAATGATAAGCCCGCGGGGACCGAAACACAATGAACGGGAAATGTACGATACTTCGTAATGAATCCATTCCGCCCGCCAATTTCTTCGTATATTAAAAGAGTAACGATCGATCGAATATTATCCTGAAGACAAACGAGGGAACAATGATACCATCAAAAGGTTATGCAGTTCACAATGCTAAGGACAGACTTGCGCCATGGAAATTCGAACGGCGCGATGTCGGTGCAAATGATATTAAGATAGAGATCCAGTTCAGCGGTGTTTGTCATTCCGACATCCATCAGGTACGGAGCGAATGGGGACCGTCGCGGTACCCGATGGTCCCCGGTCATGAGATCGTCGGGAAAGTGACGTCGGTCGGCAGCGCGGTGACACGATTCAAATCAGGAGACATAGCCGGTGTTGGATGCATGGTCAATTCCTGCGGAGAATGCCGTAACTGCAAAGAGGGAAACCAGCAGTACTGCGAGAAAGGGAAAGTTGTCTGGACATATAATTCTGTCGAGCAGGATGGGAAAACACCGACCTATGGCGGTTATTCGGACTGCATTATTGTGAACGAACATTTCGCCGTGCATGTCTCCGAAAAACTGCCGCTGAGCGGAGTGGCTCCGTTATTGTGCGCCGGTATTACGACCTATTCTCCGCTTCGGAAGTGGAAGGTCGGCAAAGGTCATCGCGTGGGTGTGCTCGGTCTCGGCGGACTCGGGCATATGGCGGTGAAATTCGCCGCTGCATTCGGCGCTGAAGTAACGATGCTGAGCACGTCCCCCGCCAAGGAACAGGATGCAAAGCGTCTCGGTGCGCACAAATTCTGTCTCACATCGGATGCCGCACAGGTGAAGGAGCTGAAAAATTATTTCGATTTCATCATCGACACCGTCTCCGCTCCTCATGATTATAATATGACGCTGAAGATGCTTCGGACGAACGGAGTGCAGATCTGCGTCGGGATCCCCCCGAAACCGATCGAATTGATGGGAGTGCTTCTTCTCGGGAACAGCCGTTCCATCACCGGCTCATCCATCGGCGGTATCCCCGAAACACAGGAGATGCTCGATTTCTGCGCCGAGCATAATATCGTCTCGGATGTGGAAGTGATCGATATCAGCACCGTAAACGAAGCATACGAGCGGGTGCTGAAGAGCGATGTGAAATACCGGTTCGTCATCGACATGAAGACGCTGTAGCAGCAGGACCGGTCCACCGAACGTGACCTGCTGCATTGCAAAACTGTCGCAAAAAAAGTATTTTGTTCAATGCTCAATCACCACGAACATCATGCGTCATCCGGAGAAGCGTTCGAACTGGAACTGCACAACGACATTCTGAAAACGGTCGCGTATTTCGATCTGTTCGAATATCCGCTGACCGCAGATCAGATCTATGCGTTCCTTCCGCGCAATTCGGTCAGTGCTGAGCATGTCGTTCATTCGGTGAAGTCCCTTGTGACCGAAAAGAGACTGTCGCATCATAACGGATTCTATTTCCTTCCGACCGGAGATCCCGCGATCACCCGGGAACGGATGGAGCGGGAAGTACGGGCACAACGGATGCTGTCGTATGCCCGGCGCGTTGCGGCATTCATCAAACAATTCCCGTTCATCCGCGGCATCTTCATCACCGGTTCGCTCTCCAAGAATGTTGCCGATCACTCCAGCGATATCGATTTCATGATCGTCACCGCACCCGAACGGCTGTGGATCGTCCGTATGATGCTGACGATGTTCCGGAAGATCTTCCTGCTCGGCAGCCGTAAATTCTTCTGCACCAATTATTATGTGACCGAACACGGCCTGACGCTCGACCGGAGGAATACGTACACTGCTCTGGAAGTGGTGACCACGAAAGTGCTGTGGAATAAAGAGGCGTTCCTTGAATATCAGCGGCACAATGCGTGGACGAAACAATTCCTGCCGAATATCTCCATTCCTGTCGATGAGCGGCTCCTCATTTCCAGTTCGCGTTCATTCCTTCAGCGCGTGATGGAATCCGTTCTGAATCTTTTTCCGATGCGTTCGCTCGATGAGAAGATGATGGAATATCACCGTTCCCACTGGCATAATGCTTTCGGACATGTCGGTGAGGAACGGCTGAGTTCGATGTTCATCATCACCAAGGATATGTCCGCAAGCTGGCCTGAGGACCGTCAGGTTCCTGTGCTGACACGCTATCGTGAAAAGATCGAAGAGCTGGGACTTCGCTGATATGCCGGTGGACGTCCTTCTAACCCATTCATATTTCCTCCGTTTCGATCCGAAGCAGCAGGCGGCGCACATGCCGTATCCGCCCCTTGGAACGCTGTATGCGGCAAGCATCCTTCGATCATCGGAAATCTCCGTCCGTTTTTGCGACACGATGCTCGCGGATTCCGAAGAGATCATCCGGGGTCCGCTGCAGGAGCTTCGGCCGAAACTGCTCGTGATCTATGATGATGATTTCAATTATCTGAATAAGATGTGTCTAACCCGGATGCGGGAAGCGGCATTCGTCATGTCCGGCATCGCGAAAGAGTCCGGTATTCCCGTGATCGTTCACGGATCCGATGCCGCGGACCATGCCGGGGAGTATCTTGCACACGGCGCCGATGTTGTGATCGTTGGAGAAGGGGAGAAAACACTGCTTGATGTGTGTATGGCATTGTTGAATGATCAGCGGGACACACTTTCGTCGATTACCGGAACAGTGATCATGAAGGAGGGAACCGTGTGGACATCGGGAACACGTTCCGTTCAGCAGCAGCTGGATTCACTTCCATTCCCGGCGTGGGACCTTGTCGACTGGAATTCGTACCGGAATGTGTGGATGAAGCATCACGGATATTTTTCGGTGAACATGGTCACCACCCGCGGCTGTCCTTACCACTGTAACTGGTGTGCAAAACCTATCTATGGACAGGTGTATAATTCCCGTTCACCGGAGAATGTCGTCAAAGAAATGCTCCTGCTCAAAGAGACGATCCGGCCGGACCATATCTGGTTTGCCGATGATATCTTCGGATTGAAACCGGGATGGGTAAAACGATTCGCCGATACAGTGAACGAGCAGAGGGCGGCGATCCCGTTCAAGATACAGTCACGTGCGGATCTGCTGGTCCGACCGAATGAAGCCGCCGAACTTGCACGGGCCGGATGTGCGGAGGTGTGGATCGGTGCTGAGTCCGGTTCACAGAAGATCCTCGATGCGATGGATAAAGGGATCACCGTTGCGCAGATCGCGGAAGCACGGTCGTTATTGAAACAGCACCGTATCGATGCGGCATTCTTCCTTCAATTCGGATACCGAGGCGAGACGTTGGATGATATCAATGCAACGATGTCGATGGTGAAGGAACTGATGCCGGACAATATTGGGATCTCCGTTTCGTATCCGCTTCCCGGGACAAAATTCTATGAAGCGGTTGCCTCGGAGATGGGGACAAAGAAGAACTGGACCGATTCCGATGACCTGTCCATGATGTACCGCGGAACGTACTCTCCTCAATTCTATAAGCAGCTTCATCGATATGTCCACAGAACATTCAGACTGAAACAAGGACTCACATTCCTGAAAGAGATCCTCACCCTGCAGCGGGTCCCGACCGTCCGTGACCTGCGAAGGGTCGGGCTCATTGTATATTATGTTCCCATGTTGATCATCGACATGTATGTTCTTGATCGTACAAGAAGAAGTCAAAAAAATACTCAATAGTATCATCTCTAATCCTGCCGTACAGTTCTCAATATGCAGGATGACCTGCACGACTTACATTGAAACATTAACAATCGGTTAGGCGGGGTGATCTGAACTATGTCAATGAATATGAACACGCCAAACGAAAATTCTCAACTCGTCAACAACGCTTTTTCGGCTCAGGCGCCGCTGTTCGACGGTATACAGCACAGCAGTCCGATGTTGGAGTGGATGCGTTCGGTCGTTCATCGCCATGTTGATGCATTGCTGAAGCCGGGTGATACGATCGTGGATATCAACGCGGGGACCGGCATTGATGCGCTCCATTTTGCGAAGTTGGGTCACACCGTCCACGCGATGGACCTTGCGAGGGGGATGGTCGAGCAGATTAAGAAAAAAATATCCGAACACCATCTTGATGGCAGAGTGACGACCGAACAGCGCTCGTTCACCGAAGCTGCCGGACTTGCCCCCCGCATGTTCGATCATGTCTTTTCGAATTTCGGCGGACTCAATTGCGTTCCCGATCTTCGTCCCGTTGCAGAAGAACTCGCTAAGATCATTAAGCCGGGCGGACTCATCACAATGGTGATCATGCCGAAGATCTGTCCCTGGGAAATTCTGCATCTGCTGAAAGGAAATGCCGATATTGGATTACGCCGACTTCATAAGGACGGAGTCATCGCCCATATTGAAGGACATCATTTCAGGACGTATTATTTTTCTGTGAACGAAACGGTCCGAGCATTCGGAGATTCATTCTCTGTGGTGAGCATTCGCGGAGTTGCATCATGCTCTCCGCCGCCCACGATGGAAAAATTCCCCAAACATTTTCCGCGTATCTATTCATTCCTTCAGTCCTGCGATGAACGGCTCACGCTGCATCCGCCGTTCAACCGTTGGGCGGATCAATTCATCCTCACGCTTCGCTATAATGGACGCTGACCCATGGACATTTTCTTCCGACCGAAGATCAGACTGCAGACGGATGTCATAGAACGGCTGGTAACATTGGGTAAAAAAGCCCTTGAGTCGAATGATGTTCCGGTTGCCGCGGTGCTCATGTATGATGGTGCAGTCATCGGAGAAGGTTACAATACCGTACTGCGGGACGGGAACGCAGCAGGGCATGCGGAGATCAATGCAATTTCAGCTGTGATAAAATCAATCGGCCATGAGCGGTTCCTGAGTTTGGACCGGTCAAAATTGATGCTCGTTTCGACATTCGAACCATGTTTGATGTGCGTCGGCGCCATTCTGAATCATAACATCCGCACCGTATGTTATCTGCAGGAGAAAAATTTTGACGAACGGATGATGGAGAGGAAAAAATTGGCGAAGTACTACCTTCTCCGCCGTCAAGCACATCACAACAACGAACAGATCGAACTCTTCCGTCTTCATCCCGAGTATACGAACCAGCGGAATGCCAAATAATTCGCTGTAAGAAAGCGAATTTCTTTGTATATTCTTCCGAACATCATGCCATTATGACACTCTCGTTGAAGAAAAAAATATTCCTTGTCGGCGATAAGATGCTGATCGAACCGGATAAAGGGCAGGATAAGACCCCGCACGGACTCTATCTTCCTCCCGGCGTGAAAGAGAAGGACAAGGTACAGGCGGGATATATCATCAAGGTCGGTCCGGGATATCCCGTCGTTAACCCGAACTTCATCGATCAGGAATCTTGGTCCCAGCCGAAGGATCCGGTGAAATATATTCCGCTCCAGGCAGAAGAAGGGGATTATGCCCTCTTTCTGCGTGACGCGGCGATCGAGATCGAATTCGAAGGGAAGCAATATCTTATCATTCAGCAGTCCCATCTGCTGATGATCATCCGTCCCGACACATTGGCCGACCTGGGGATCGGAACGAACAATGAGTAATGATCTGTATCTTTTCAGCGAAGCAAATCTCCACGCACAGCTGCAGACTGCGCCGTACACACAGGGGTTCTACACGGTAAAGTTCTATACTACGGGCGGTCTTCTTGCCAAGACGAAAACGGATGAATTGTCGGAGTTCTATCTCTATCCCTCCGGCGGTACGCTTCGCGACAGCACGTTCAATCTCGTCTTTTACGATTCACAGTTCGACACGTATCGCGGATTCAAACCTCCGCATCTTGCGCGAAAATAAACACGTATCGAGATACTGGATACTCGATACCGGATGCTAGAGTTAGGTTCAAAAGCATCTTGACTGATCACTGAAATATCGCGCAGTAGATGAGGAGGGAAAATGAGCTATAAGAAACTGGAAGTATGGCAGCTGGCGAAGGAAGTTGCGGTAGAGGTCCATAGAATGACCATGGTTGATCTTCCGAAGTTTGAAATGTATGAAGAGGGGAGCCAGATCCGTCGATCTGCAAAGAGCGTTCGATCAAATATCGTTGAAGGATACGGAAGAAGAAATTACAAGCAGGATTTCATTAAATTCCTGTATTACGCACTCGGATCAAACGATGAGACAATCGATCATCTGGAAGGATTGTTCGACTGTGGTTCATTGACCGATGAGAAAAAATACATGGGCATCAAAGAAAAATGCGAGCTTCTTGGCAAAAAATTGAACAATTTCATCAAATCCGTCGAGAAAGAACATATCAGCAAAAAATGATCATTGAAGAAGATTGAAGTAACTAATAACATAGAGGCGAAATCCAGCATCATGTATCCGTTGTTTATAATCTTGAATCCAGCATCAAGGATCCAACATCCTTCACTACAATAAAATTTTTATCGCATGTCTGATCCTAATTTAAATTCTCAAGAGATCCTCGAAAGTATTTCCGGCGGATTCTTTGCACTCGATAATGAACTTCGGTTCACGTATTTGAATAAAGCAGCGGAAGAAGGGACCGGTCTTCGGCGAGATGAAGTGATAGGAAAGCATGTCTTCGAGATCTTTCCGAATGCTGAACACGCAGAGCTCGGCGAGAAATATATCCGAGCGTATGAGACAAAGACATTCCAATCGCTGGTCAGTCAGTATAAGGACGGCAGTCACGAGAAGTGGTTCGATATCCGCATCTATCCGAATGATAACGGATTGGGTGTGTTCTTTCAGGATGTGACGGAACAAAAGGTTCAGGAACGTCAGACGGGATTGATGCTTGATATTTCCCATGCCATCAATACGGCTAGTCAGCTGGAAGATCTCTGTGCTGAAGTGGTGAAAGTGATCGCGGCGAATTACGGACTTCCCGCTCAGAACGTACTCCTCTATTTCCATCGTCCTGCTGATGAACAGCTCATCCTGCTTGCTCCCGAGTTGTCTTTGTCAGAACTGCAGAAAAATCTCTATGCATTGTCCATAGCCAACAGTTCGAATTTTGCAAG
>CALROS020000016.1:0-11445 GCA_943369855.1 Chitinophaga pinensis
CAGCGAGAAGTCCGCTGCGGCCCTTCGGTTCGAGATGTATAATGATGCCGGTAACACATCCCCCACAGCCAGCGGCGGCGGAAAACTTTCCGAGATCACCGCAACCTATGAGTACAAACCGGTCAGCGATCTTATCCTGCGCGGAGAGATCCGGAACGATATGTCCGACGTGACCTATTTTGATTCCAAAAAACCGGCGGATGCAAAATCACAGCTGACCGCAACGGTCGGTGCGATCATCACTTTCTAATTAACAATCATTATCTAAAACTGTTCTGAGGTACTATGAAAAAAATTGAAGCGATCATCCGTCCCCATAAACTGGACGAGGTACGCGAAGCACTGCAGGAAGCAGGCTTCCGCGGTCTGACCGTCACCGAAGTGAAGGGTTACGGCAGGCAGATGGGACACAGCGAGATCTACCGCGGATCCGAATACACCATCAACTTTCTCCCCAAGACCAAGATCGACATCATCTGCGCCGATGCGAATACGGAAAAGGCCGTTGATATCATCCTGAAGCATTCAAAGACCGGCGAGGTCGGCGACGGAAAGATCTTCATCTCCACTATCGAAGAAGTGATCCGCGTCCGCACCGAAGAGACGGGCGATGCAGCGGTGTAATCCAACCATTGAATTGAACAACTAACATAAATCAATTATTATGAGGAAGTGTATGAATGTATTGGTTAGAGCAAAAAGCATGATCATCCTTGCGGGATGCGCTTTGATGCTGCTTTCGGCGGTCCCGGACTCGCTGTATGCAGGAACAACGCCCGATCCCAACGGGGCCAACACCGGTAATATCAGCGATATTCCCGCTGCAAAACCGGGTGAACCGACAATTGTGGAGATCGGTAACGCCGTCGGTCACAACCGCGTCGCGATCAATTTTGTGTGGACGCTTGTCACGGGATTCCTTGTGATGTTCATGCAGGCGGGATTCGCGCTCGTGGAGGCCGGTCTGTGCCGGGCAAAGAATGCCTCGCATACATTTGCGATGAATTTTATGATCTATCCGCTCGGTATGCTTGGTTTCTATCTGTGCGGATTCGCTTTCATGTTCGGCGGAATTGGAACGCTCGGAACGCTCGGCGGGTACTCCGCACTGAACAACGAGATCTCCATTACACTCTTTGGAAAAACTTTCGGTATCTTAGGGTGGAGCGGATTCATGCTGAAAGGCGTCGGATATGACACGGCGGCATTCACGCTGTTCCTGTTCCAGATGGTGTTCATGGATACAACGGCGACCGTTCCGACCGGCGCGGCAGCTGAACGCTGGAAATTCTCCGCGTTCATGATCTACGGAACATTGATCGGTTCGGTCATGTATCCGATCTTCGGTAACTGGGTCTGGGGCGGCGGATGGCTGGCTCAGCTCGGCGTCAATTTCGGTCTCGGTCACGGTCATTTGGATTTTGCCGGTTCATCGGTCGTCCATCTTCAGGGCGGCGTTATATCGCTGATCTTTGCTTGGATGATCGGTCCGCGCTACGGCAAGTATAATAAGGACGGTTCCATCAATGCCATCACTCCGCACAGCATTCCGTTCGTGATGGTCGGAACATTCATCCTCGCATTCGGCTGGTTCGGTTTCAATCCCGGTTCAACATTGGCCGGTACGGATTTTAGACTCGCTGTTGTCGCAGTGAATACAATGATCGCCGGTTCAACCGGTGCCCTTGCCGCAACATTGTGGGTGTGGCTTGTGCGGATGAAGAAACCCGATCCTTCCATGATGGCGAACGGTATGCTCGCCGGACTCGTTGCGATCACTGCTCCCTGCGCATTCGTCGGTGTCGGTGATTCGGCGATCATCGGTCTTATCTCCGGTCTTTTGGTTGTAGAATCGGTATTTTTCTTTGACAAAATTAAGGTCGATGATCCTGTCGGCGCGATCTCCGTTCACGGTGTGAACGGTGCGTGGGGATGTTTGGCGATCGGTCTCTTTGCGGACGGTACCTACGGCGACGGATTGAACGGTGTCGCGGGAAATGTCACAGGGCTGTTCTACGGCGGCGGCGCATCGCAGCTGTTTGCAGAGTTCATCGGCGTGGCGACCTGTATCATCTTCATGGGAGGATTATCGTTCCTTGTCTATAAACTCATCGATGCGATCGTGGGCAACCGCGTCTCTATCAAAGATGAGATCGAAGGACTCGATATCCCCGAAATGGGCGTCGCAGGATATAATGGTTTCGCGATGGACAAATATGCGGAAACTGTCCACCCGAAATGATCCAACGGTATACGGCGGTGTGAGGATTTATTTCCTCACGCTGCACTAACTTTCACTAAAGGAACACTCGCTATGTCACTCATTCTTTCAGCTGCCGCTGTCATCATCGGCGCCGTTATCGGATACAGTTTCGGATTCGCACAAAAGATCGCCGCTGAACGCTACGCAAAGAAACAGCAGCACGGAACATTCTCTTCCGCCTGGGCAGTGATGCCGGGATCGGGAGTCCGTATCGCGTATTTCATGGTCCTGCTGGTGATCATTCAGCTGACCTGTCCGCTCTTCTTCGACGGTGACATTCAATGGCTCGTTTCTGCCGGCGTCGTGCTCGGATACGGCTGGACGCTGACCGTTCAGCTGCGGAACAAGCTGCTGGCAAAATAACAGCGCCGGGTCTTCCTGCCGGACCGCCCCCGGTCTTGCCGATCGCTATGAACTCGTCCGCTGATCGTTAAAAATCGGATGATGGAATCCGATTGCAGGAAATGATGTAAGGGTTCACTGATGATATGACCGGAGAGCAGGACGCAGAAAGTGAATAATTGAATTTGTTGATTGCAGTTTTTCTGAATTCAATTTTTTATATTGAGAGCAGATCCATGTCACCAACATTTAATCGTACGTATTATCACACGACTTATTAAAAAGAGATACCATGAAAAAAATTGAAGCGATCATCCGTCCCCACAAACTCGACGAAGTGCGCGAAGCGCTGCAGGAGGCGGGATTCAGAGGTTTGACCGTGACCGAAGTAAAAGGATACGGCCGTCAGATGGGTCACAGCGAGATCTACCGCGGATCGGAATATACCATCAACTTCCTTCCGAAGACGAAGATCGACATCATCTGCACCGATGCTCAGCAGGACAAGGCGATCGATATCATTCTGAAGCATGCAAAGACCGGCGAAGTGGGCGACGGAAAGATCTTCGTCTCCTCCATCGAAGAAGTGATCCGTGTCCGCACCGAAGAGACCGGCGAAGCAGCAGTGTAATTTCCGTTATTTGCACAAAACACCAATGATTTCGGCTGTTTTGACCGTCACACGGGAAAAATATCACTTGCGTCTAATTTCGAAAGAATCTATTTTTGAAATGCCCGGCCGATGCAAAAAAACTTAACAGACAGACGGGCAATAAACAGTAACACCGTTGATGCACTTGAAATGCCCCCGCATTCGAACTGCAGGGTTGTTATGCGCTCCTGATGCTCAGAAGAATCTTCCTGAACAACAGAGGATCGGCAAACACAATATTCCGGCCGTGACCGGAATGCAATGAAGTGGCACCATGCCGGTGGTACCCTCACCGAGAATCGATCAGTGGGGTTTTTTTGAAACAACATAGAGGAGCACCCTATGGAAACAGGTACCGTGAAATGGTTCAACAACGCCAAAGGGTACGGCTTCATCTCCCGTGAGAACGGTGAAGATGTGTTCGTGCACTACAAGTCCGTTGTTGGCGACGGTTACAAGACGCTGAATCAAGGCGATAAGGTCCAATTCGAAGTTGAAAAAGGACCCAAGGGCCTGCAGGCGGCAAAAGTATCCAAAGCGTAACAACGCAATTACTGTCAGACAGATCCCGGCGCAGTGTGTCGGGATTTATTATTTTAAATAATGAATTTCGCTCGGTGAACGGTTATATTCACACGTGCAGACATCATCCTCTCATCATTCTCAAGGGAACAATATGAAATCACTCTTCACAGTCATCGTATGCCTGCCGATTCTGCTTACAGCACAGACAGACTCATCGGCAGCACAGTCCAATTGGAAACATACGCTCGTCACCGGTATCACTCTCACTCAGGTGACGTTCACGGATTGGGCTCAGGGAGGCGAGAATGCTCTGGCATATACGTTCGGTATCGACGGCAAATCCGTCCGCGACGTGACCGAAACCAACTGGAGCAATTCATATAAGATCGCCTACGGTCAGACAAGACTCGGTTCGAAAGGACTCCGCAAGACCGACGACAAGATCGAACTGGAAAGCGTTCTCACCTATAAACTCGGCACACATGTCAATCCTTACGCTTCTGCCACATTCAAATCGCAGTTCGACGACGGTTATAAATATGACGATGCAGCGAACACGAAGACAAAGATCTCATCAGCATTCGATCCCATGTACTTCACGCAGGCGGTCGGTGTGGGATATCAGCCCATCGCTCAGCTAAAGACACGACTCGGAGCGGCACTCCGCGAGGTGTCCGATAAGAACAGATTCGGATATTCGGATGATGCAAAGACAACACCGCAGATCGAGACATCGAAGATCGAGGGTGGTCTGGAATCCGTGACCGATGTGGAGATCAAGATCGAAGAGAACACACTCTTCACGGCAAAACTGGAAATGTTCGCGCCGTTCAACAACATCGATGTCGTCGTCGTCCGCAGCGACAATACGCTGTCATCCAAAGTGAGTAAATACATCTCGCTCGTCTTCAATGTTCAGCTGATCAACGACCGCAGCGTCACGGCAAAGACACAGATCAAAGAAGGCCTGGCACTGGGGATCTCCTACGCATTACTGTAAAACAGTGCTATGGAAATCCCGGTGATTCATTCATCATTGTCATTCTTCGTCGTGCCCGTCTGCGTTCTTGAACTCAACGGGCACGACGAAGAATCTGAGAAAAAATATCGGAGTGTGATATGATCCAAGAATTCATGGCATTCTTACAGAAGTACGGTGTGATCGGACTCGCGATCGCGGTCGTGATCGGCGGGAAAGTGAACGCATTCGTGACGGCGACCGTGTCGGACCTGATCATGCCGGTGATCGGTATCTTCATTCCGCAGGGAGCGTGGCAGACGTGGGAACTGGTGATCGGACCGCTGAAACTCGCTCTCGGTCACTGGCTCGGCGCGACGATCGATTTCGTGATCGTGGCGTATATCGTCTTTGCCTTCACCAAATTCATCCTGAAAGAGGATGCAGCAAAGAAATAGCAGCCGTAGTATCGGAAAGTATTATAACAATTTGAAACACTATCTCGCAAAGACGCTAAGCCGCTAAGGAATAAATTTAATAATCCTTATTTGCGCCTTCGCGTCTTTGCGAGAGATCCAGAATAAGATAAAATATATTTAAAACTCGATACTCGCTCCCACCACCGGAAAGAATGAGAACTGATAGATGGTATTCCTCGTCCCGTCACTGAGATACTGATACCCTGCAACATTCGCCCTATTATAGACATTCTGCAGCGCCACCACCATCACAACGTTATATCCTTCATTATGCCAGCGGCTGAGCCATTGCAGGTCCAGACGGTGATAATCGGGATACCGTTCGCTGTTCACCGTATTCGATTCGAACCAATATCCTTTGGACCAAGTGATACCTCCTTCGCGCCTTTGGATCGTTGAGGTATATTCCCGTTTTGTATACGGCCTGCCGGAAGAATACCGGAACCGCAGACTGAATTCCATATCATCCGACAGCGGTAAAATGTAGGATGGATACTTGATATAGAACGGTGCTTCATCCAATGTCTTGCGGACATCGTGTACCACTCTTCCTCCCACCAGCGTCAACAGGAACGGAAAATCATAATCCGACGGATACGTGTTCTGATTCACCGGAGCGAATCCGGGAATGGTCAGCCGCGGATCCGTTGTGCTCGATTGGGAATACGACAGGGAGAATGTTCCGTAATAATCCTCAACCTGTTTTTGCTGGACGAACAGTTCAATTCCGCGGGAGGTCCGCTTCCCCACACTCTCCTTCTTGTCCGAACGGAACGTGACGTCGGCGGCACGGATGAATTCTTCCGATACCGGAAGGGCATCGTAGGTCTTGTAATACGCTTCGAGTGTCGCTTTCAATCCTTCATCCAGAATATGCTCGACACCGATCACCGCGTGACGTGAATGTGAATTCTCCAGATGCCGGTTCTTATCACTGCCGGTGTTGTCACCGTACGTGGGGAAGGACTGCGTTTGATAATATTCGCCGTAGGCAATATTCAATCGTGTGGTCATCGGCAGGAGTTCGTACGAAAGATTGAACCGCGGACTGACATTCCCTTTTCCGGAATACGTGAAATAGTCATACCGCACCCCCGCCGTTGCCGTCAGCTGATCGGAGAAAGTGATCCGGTCGCTGATATATCCGCCGAATTTATATTCTTCACCGAATGTCAGATCGCGTTTTACTCTGCCGTTCGTGAAGGTAGACTGCGGTATCTCAAAGATGCCGTCCCCGTTCAGATCGAACCGGAGCGTATCGGAGTTGAAATAGACATCATTCGCGAACTTCACCGTCGTCAGTACCTGTCCCCCGACCATCAGTTCGTTCCGGTCATTCACATGGTAGAGCAGATCGTACTTCGAACCAAGCAGCCGCTCCTGCGATTTATTCGTGAAGACGGGATTACTCAGCAGTTTTTTAAATGATGTCACTTTTCCTTTACCGTCATAGATGCGGTCGGTGAAATCCTCCGTCACGAACACATCGTAATTGTTGCCGAGCGCATAGAGGGTAAAGAGAGAATATCCTTCTGCACCGAAGAGCGAACGGAGCGTTGCGCCGACGGCGAACTGCCTCGTTACCACATCAACATTCTCCACACCGGTGGAATCGTGCACATTCAGTTTCTGATCGTTCGTTTCGTCCGGCGTACCGTTGATGATGATCTTATCGTCGCCGTAGATGCCGTTGATGATCAGCTTCTGTGTCGGCGAGAATTCATACGTCATCTTCGCCTGCAGGTCATAATATTTGGGGACGGCGGTGATACCGAGGGCGGTGATGCCGACGATCTGGTCCAGCGTCTCAAGGAAACTCTGCCGCCCGGAGAATATCCATGTCCCCTTCCCTCCGGCAAATCCTCCTTCGAGCACTCCGCCCGCACCCGCAAAATGCGCAAGTATATTCCCGGCGATCATCCGCTCCTTATCCCCTTCACGGAGCGAGATATCCATCACCGATGAGAGTTTATCGCCGTAATTTGCAGGGAATCCTCCCGTGGAGAAACGGATATCCTCGATCAGATCGACATTCACCATGTTGATCGGTCCGCCGGAGTTGAACTGGTTGGGATAATGGTTCGTCGTCGGGATCTCGATGTTGTCCATCACCGTCAGATTCTCATCGGGTGAGCCGCCGCGGACGATCAGTTCGTTGTTCTGGTCGTTACTGTTCGCCACGCTCGGAAGATTCTGCACGATGCGCTGCATGTCCTGAGCGGAACCGGGAGAACGTTTCACTTCCGCTCCATTCAGTCCAATGGTGGAGACGGGAGCGATCGTTCCCTCGGTGGAGAAATAATCCGCTCTCACTTCAACCGTTCCGACCTGAACGGCGTCCTCCTTCATCCGCAGTTTCACTTTCGTGCTTCGTCCCGTCGAGACGACGACATTCGTCAGCACCGCCTGCTGATAGCCGATGAGCGTTGCGCGCAGACTGTATTCTCCCACCGGGATCGATGTGATGGAAAAATTTCCCGATGCATCCGATACTGCTCCCGATGAAGGCCGTTCGACGATGAGCACGTTCACGCCGACCAGCGGCTGATTCGTTGTTCCGTCGATGAGTTGTCCTTGAATGGACCCGTGGATCTGTTTTTCCTGAGCACGAAGAAATACTGTGGACAATAGAAGAAATGCGGCAATTGCTCTCATACGATACGATTTGAATTTGAATGAATTGTGGTAACGATTCACAGTTACGGTCTTCATTGCAGCGAAGTTACAGAGAACCGGTTACAATGACATGATCCTTTGAATGTACCGGAATGTCCTTCTATTTTCCGTGATGCAGATACCATTGCACAGTTTCACGGACTGCGTTGTCCGTTGAAACCGCGGAGACACCGAACCGCTTCTCGAATTTTGTCGAATCCATCACGAACGGTTTCTCAAACTCGTACATCATCTCCACGGATTCGCGCGCGGCAGGAATGAACAAACCGCCCATCATCAGCATCATCTTTCCCATACTGCTGTAGACAGGCGTCATTGGAAATTCCTGAAATACCTTTTTGATGAATTCCCGCTGAGAGATCGCCGGAGCGCTCGGCACATGCCACACCTGTCCGAATGCATCTTCATGTTCCGCAAGAGTGACCAGCGCCGCACCGAAATCCTTGATATAGGTGAATGTATGCGGTACGTCGATGTTCCCGATGAGCGAAACCTTCTTCCCGCTCACTGCGAAACCGAATTGCCGCTCTCCCATAGCGGATGCAAAGACATGCGGACCGAAAAAATCCGAGCCGCGGGCAATGGCAACCTTCAGCTTCCCGTCCCGATGTGCCTGCAGTGCATCGAGCGCCATCTGTGCGCGGACCGTTCCTTTGCGTGTCTTCGCATGATACGGAAGATCTTCGGTCATCGGTTTACCATTGGTATCGCCGTACATGTAAAGATTATCTGCGATGACCAGTTTTGCGTTCGCGCCGGCGGCGGCACTCAATACCGAACGCTGCAATTCGGGAAACTGTTCCGGCCATTTGTCATATGGCGGATTCGCGCATTGATACACGACTGAAGCGCCGGATGCCGCTTCATTAACTCCGATTCCGTTCAACAGATCAGCTTTGACAGTTTCCACTCCCGCAGGAACATCGGCTCGCCCCGAACGGTTCACCATGCGGACCCGGTATCCTTTAGCTACTAATACTTCCATCACGGCACGGCCGACTGGTCCGGTACCGAAAATGACATGCAATTGATCGTTCATGATTTCTCCACTCTTACTATTCTGAAGTTAGTGTACTATCGTGCCATGCACTTTGAAAGTGCGCGGCACGTTCCGACTCACAATCTTTGTGTTCTATTTTTTCCCATGATTTGTGCCTTGGTGCCTTAGTGGCAACAGAACTTTGTTCGTTTAATTAAAACTCCAATTTCAATCCGAATGAAGGAAGGATCTGGAACCCTTTCTGATCGATCTTTCCCGTGGTCTCGATGAATCGTTCCTCATTCACATTCAGCCGATTGTACAGATTGAGGATGTCGAGGAATGCCACGATCGCATAATCGCCGATCTGTTTCCGGTAATCAACGCGGATGTTCCATGTATGGAAATCCGGCAGACGATCCTTATTGTTGCCGGTGATCTCTTTTGAATAACGAATCATTCCCGCATTATTGAAGACGTTGGAATTGATGATGTACGAATCCTTCGGACGGCCTGTCGCATATTTCCATTTGGTGGAGAATGACCATTCGCTGTTCAGTTCATATCCGAACAGGATGTTGAAGATGTGCGGCTGATCGAAGTCTGAGCGGTATTCTCCTAAACCATCATTGTCATTCCGCAGACTGGAAGAGTAGGAATAATTCAGCTGACCGTACCATTTATCCATGAATTTTTTCACCAGTCCAAAGTCGATACCGCGCGCGTGCCCTGTTCCCACATTCTTCCGCAGATCGCTTGTCCTGTCCGTTTTCACGATCAGCTCGCTCAGATCCTTATGATAGAACTCCGCCGTGAATTTCACATCATCCGTAAGATATGTCGTAATGCCGACGATGTAATGGACCGCTTTTTCATTATTGAGCAGCGCATTGCGTACATCCATAGAGATCGTCCGCAATTCGACCGGCTGATAGTAGATGCCTGTAGCTGCGCTCAATTTTGTTTTGTCATTAATGAAATAACTCGCACTGACACGGGGTGAGATATAACTTTTTTTGTTGAATTCACTGTATTCATATCGGACGCTGGGGATGAATTTCAACACTTCGTTCGGTGAATACGTGTATTCGGTGAATGCGGCAGCAGTGGATTTCGAGGTTGAAAGTGAACTGTTGATGAACGCCGGGTCGATCACAATGAATTTATTCGCAGGGTTCGGACGATAATCATTGGCTCCGAACACGAACAGCGTCTCAGCCTCGATCTGTTTTGATGTATAATCGAATGAGGTATTGTTCGCCTGAAGACCGAATGCGATGGATGAGACGGAAGACGGAGTGTAGGTGAACTGAGAGCGGATACCCACTTCGTTTTCCTTGCTGTTATACCGGTAATAATCCTTACGGACGTACGCATCTTGCTTTTTCGGAACGACCCCATTGAACGGATACACATAGGAATTGCTTCTGCGGAAGTCAGCAGTGTTTCCCCTGTAATAAAATGCATTTTCCAATACACTGGCGGAACCGGTCAACGCACGCCAATTCAGACCCATCAAGTATTTCGTATCGGTGGAAGTCGCAAGTGAGTTGTCATAATTCTGATCGTCGATCTCGTAGACGTTATCGATCGTCCGTTCAAAGAATTCCGGCGAGTAGATACCAAGGAATGAGATCTTATTCTTTGCATCGACCTCCGTTGTCGTCTTCAACAAAACATCCGTGAAACTCGGATATCCAAGGTCTTTCTGTCCCGTCATATCCAGAATGGTCTTGAAATTCTGATGGCGTGCTGAGAAGAGCATCGATGTTTTATCGTGGAGATATGTCGGACCGTCGTAATTCACTTCCCATCCAAGCACATCATACGTGCCGTTCATGGTGGCGGACTCTTTGTTTCCCTCTTTGATCTTCAGATCGACGAACGATGCATTCTTCCCGCCGTACCGTGCTGAGAAACCTCCCGCCTGAAAATTCGCCTCGTCGATCACACCGGGAGTGAAGATACTGAACCGGCCTCCTTGTGCTTCCTGTTCCTCGGTGCCGCCGTCGAAATGGGCAACTTTGTCGAACGGAATATTGTCCACAACGATGATGTTGTCGCGGGGACTTCCACCGCGGACCGAGAATGACGAGAATTCACCGCCACTGCTCGCTACTCCCGGAAGAGTTTCGATCGCACGGAAGATATCACCGGTAGCACCCGGTGAACGGCGGATCTCTTCCAATGAATAGTGATAGTTCGTTACCGGTGAGACATTGTCCGCCGAAAAGACGGATGCCGTCACTTCCACCGCTTCGCCCGTGACGATCTGTTCATCGAGCGAGATCTCTTTCACCATGGTGGTCTTATTCCGCACGACACGGACATTCGTTTCGATGTACTGTGCATATCCGACGGATGAGTATTTCAATTTGTACACATCCTCATCAAGATTCTTGATGGAGAACTTTCCGTCGATATCGGTGGATGTGCCGATCGATGTTCCGATGATCTGAACGGTTACATTGGGGATCGGCTGTTTACTTTCTTTATCGACGACCGTTCCGGAAATATTTCCTTTCGTTGTTCCTTCGCCGGCGTGATCGTTGATCAGTGCAGCGTTAACGG
>CALROS020000017.1:0-11322 GCA_943369855.1 Chitinophaga pinensis
ATGAAATCGAACATCTCCATTGAATCCAAACTCATTCCTGCCAAATGATTCTCGACAAGAACATTATTGCATCGGTAGAGGATACACGCACCGTAGATCTCGTTAAAACTTGCATTGGCATTGGCAAGCGTACTTTCTCCTCTAACGAAGGCATGCAGATACTCTTCTTTTTGTTCTACTTCAACGGAATAGCTCATTATTTCACTTTGCATAGATTGAATGATCGGTGTAACGGATCGCGGGGATATTCTGGTTCCGGCAATCAATTGTGTTACGATGTACTGTCAGCGGGGAAATGACACCTGGGGAGAGGCGGTGTAATAGTAGACATTGCTCTTCGAAGTAGCAATATCGGAAATACACAATATTTTTCTTGGCGAATTAGGCCAACATGATTTAAGATTCTATGGTCCTCTTTTCGGCGTAATAATGGAAACAAGAATGAAGATTTTGTTCAGGAGAAAAAGATTATGCAAGAATTACAGACTCTTTTTATTTGTGAACATCATCAATTTGGATATCATTATTTTAAAATAACAAAGCCCGCGATACATGCGGGCTTGACTCAATACATTACCCTTGTCAAGGTTGAAAACCTTGACAAGGGTATAGAAATTGTTAATCCATGATGCGGCGGAGGAATGCCGGTTTATCAAGGTCCTGCTGGTTCTGTTCGATATTGTGAACCTTCGGTTCATCCTGCTGGTTCAGCGGATTCACCGTAACGCCGCGGCGGAGATAGGTAGGCGTATCGAACTTCTGCAGATCGCGCACGCCGGTCGGAATATGATCGACCTGGATACCGCGTGCACGCTGTGCGGCGAAACGGTCCTGCTGCTGCGGTTTCACGGCAGCTTTGTTGAATCCTGTTGCGATAACGGTGACCATGATCTCTTCCGTGAGATTGTTGTCCACAACCACACCTGCGAGTACTTCTGCATCATTCCCTGCCGCTTCGGAGATGATCGCAATGGCTTCATCATACTCCTGAATGGAGAGATTCTGACCGCCGGTGATGTTGACGAGCAGTTTCTGTGCGCCTTTAATATCCACCCCTTCGAGCAGCGGACTGGAGATAGCGATGTTCGCCGCTTCGGTTGCACGGTTCTCGCCTGTAGCGATACCGGTCCCCATCAGCGCATCGCCCATATCGCGCATCACGCGTTTCACATCGGCGAAGTCGCGATTGACCAAGCCGGGAACGGTGATGATATCCGAGATACCGCGTGTTGCATTATAGAGAACGCTGTTCGCCACTTCGAATGCCTGCGAGATCGGCGTTGCTTTGTCCACGATCGTCAACAGACGCTGGTTCGGAATGATGATGAGCGTATCGACATGCTTGCGGAGTTCTTCAATTCCGTATTCTGCCTGCGCCATACGTTTTTTGCCTTCGTGCGTGAACGGCTTTGTGACGATACCGACCACGAGTGCACCAAGGCTCTTTGCAACATTGGCAACGACAGGAGCCGCGCCGGTCCCTGTTCCGCCGCCCATACCTGCGGTGACGAACACCATATCGCTGTTCGCCAATACGCGTGCGATCTCATCCTTGTCCTCTTCTGCAGCGCGTTGGCCGACGGAAGGATCCGCGCCTGCGCCCAGTCCGCGCGTGAGGTTCTTCCCGATGCGGATCTTCGATGTGGATGAATTACGGTCCAACGCCTGCACGTCCGTATTGATCGCGACAAAATCCACTCCGCTCAATCCGCGGGTGATCATGCTGTGTACTGCATTCGTTCCGCCGCCGCCGACGCCGACGATGCGGATCTTTGCGCCATTTTCGGACGGGGTGTCAAATTCGATAGCCATGGTGACTCCTTTTGTAGGTTGGTGAAAGATAGTTATGATAAAATTTTTATTTGAAGTCAGTAATCAGATGACAGTATTCAGACACCAGATTGCAGACTTCTTTTATTTCTGTATTTTCCGTTGGAGTCCGATGAGCATTGCAATGATCTCATCGGTATTATTGAATAATTGGTCGTATCTTCCTTTTGTTATGAACTCATTCCTCAGGGATATATCAAGACAACACAAGCATTCATACCCTGAGCGGATCGAATAATCCAAGAATTTGGAGAACTCTTTTTCTGAACTATTTCCTGATCCTTCAGCAATATTCAATGCGATCGAATCAACAGCTCTGCGATATTGCTGCGACAAAGCAAACATATCCTCCTTCGGATACCCTTTCAAAGTTTTTCTCACTTCACATCCAAGATCTATCGCCTTATCGTATACCTTCAGCTTCTTGAAATTGTGCATTTTTTTGCTCGGTCTGTTATCTAATATCTGTTTACTGAAATCTGTTGTTACAGCTCGTCGAACCAACCCTTCATCCGTTTCAGGATACCGCCTTCGGTCCCTTTTACTTTCGGTTCAGGAACATTCGATGCCATTCCGCGTGAACGTGATTTGATGGCGTGAAGTACGAGTCCTACGCCGGTGGCATACATCGGATTCTCGATCTCACGCACGAAGCCGCCGCGGAATCCGCGCGGGATGCCGAGTTTCACCGGCATACCGAGCACTTCGCGGGCAAGGTCCGCCGTTCCTTTCACAAGCGCACCGCCGCCGGTCAGCACAACACCGGCAGACAAATGTTTCTGATATCCTGAACGTTTGATCTCCAATGCCGCGATCTCGAGGATCTCTTCCATGCGCGGCTGGATGATCTGACAGAGCATCTGCGTATCGATCGTCATCGGTTCACGACCGCCGATGCCGGGGATGGTGAACGGATTGTTCTCCGCGATGGACGAGATATGCGTGTGTCCGTGTTTCAATTTGATCTCTTCCGCCTGCGTGGTAAGGATGCCGAGTCCGCGGCGGATATCATCCGTTACTTTGCTTCCGGCGATGCCGATCACCGCGGTGTGACGGATGGTCCTGTCCGCAAATACTGCAAGGTCCGTTGTTCCGCCGCCGATGTCGATGAGCACAACGCCGACCTCTTTCTCTTCACCGTCCAGCACCGCATCGCTTGAGGCGAACGGTTCGAGAACGATATCGCTCACGCTGACACCCGCACGCTGAACGCAGCGGATAATGTTCTGTGTGGCTGTGACGAGTCCGGTGATGATATGCACTGTCGCTTCCATGCGGACGCCGGACATACCGACCGGTTCGTAGACCCCATCCTGTCCGTCCACAATGAATTCCTGCGGAATGACATGAAGGATCTTTCTGTCGGACGGGAGCGCGATCTTCTTTGTATCTTCGATGAGTCGGTTCACATCCGCCTGTGTGATCTCCTGATCGGCACCGCTGATGGCGACAACGCCGCGGCTCTGGAAACTCTGGATATGATCACCCGCAATTCCGGCTACGACGGACTGGATCTTCACGCCGGACTGCGCTTCCGCTTCAGCGATCGCCGATTTGATCGAATCGACCGTCCGCTCAATATGGGTGATAACGCCGCGCGTGAGGCCTTCTGATTTGCTCTTACCTATCCCTAAGACATTGATCTCGTTATTCGCTCCGACGGATGCGACGATGGCGCAGATCTTCGTTGTTCCGATGTCCAATCCAACATGTATATGTTCGTTCATTATTCTTCCTTCTGATTATTTCAATGCCATTCCGAGCGTTGTCCAGGCATATTGCTGTTGAACTGTCACATTTCGACTTCGCTCAGTGTGACAGTTACGAAATAGAGTCGTTATGAATTTTTTCTCGACACCACGACCTGATCGTCGAAACGGATATCGATATATTGAATGTCTTTGGTCTCGTTGTTCCGGACGAATTTCTGCCAGAATGCATCGAGTTTCACCATCTTCTTTACCGCATCCCCTTTTCCGAAGATGATGGGAATACCGGATTCGAATGAATACAGCACAAGGTCATGTCCTTTGCGAAGACGGATCTCCGACACTGCATGGAACAATTCTTCACTTGCCGCCTTCGACGCCGCTACGATCTCGAGCGCTTCGCGCACATCCGGATTGAACAGTTTCTGTCCTGTCTTCACAGCACTGGTCGAATCCATTCCGCTGATCACCGGAATATCGTACGTTTCGGATGATGCAATGTAAGGAAGCACCGTCCCGTCCGATGCGATATAATAGAGTTCACCGGAAAGCAGGATGGCAGCCGGTTTACGCTCTTCCACTTTCACGCGGAGGGACGCCGGTGCATCACGCTGGATGACGACCTTCTCCACAAAACTGTTCGTGAGGATATTCTTCTGCAGCGAGGTCAGATCCAATTCGTACATCGGAACATTCGGCGGAAGTTTCATCAGACGGACGATCTCATCCTTCGAGATGACGCTGACCCCTTCCACCGATACCTGGCGTACGGGAACATGTTTCTGCCACTGCGATTTCATGCCGAACGCTGTCAACACCGCCAGAATGAGCACAGCGAAATAGACGTAGACACGTTTACCGTGCTGCGGCTGCTGTTCTTCGAGTTCGATATTGAGTTGTTCGTTTTCCATTTTTTTAAGCCACATCTGCCTACGGCAGACAGGAAGAACACAGAGAGACTATTAATTTATCTCTGTGTCCACTGTGACAAGTTCTTTACTTTAATTCCTTCAAAAATTGTTCGCCGAACTTCCAGATATCGCCCGCACCCATGGTGATGACGATATCGCCGGATCGTGTAATGCTTTTCAGATATGCGGGAACATTCTTCTTATCCTGCACATAGTGAGCTTCTTTGTGTCCGTATTGTTTTGCCGCATTCACGATCAACTCACCGGTCACTCCCTGGATGGGTTCTTCGCGGGCGGGATACACATCCGTCACAACAAGCACATCGGCGAACAGGAATGCCTTACCGAAATCCTCGTAAAAGTCCCTCGTGCGCGAATACAGATGCGGCTGGAACACACAAACGACCCGTTTTCTCCAACCGGATTTCACGCCGCTCAGTGTCGCTTTACATTCCGTGGGATGATGTGCGTAATCGTCATACACCACAATGCCGTTCGCTTCGCCTTTCTTTTCCCAGCGGCGGTAGACACCGGTGAAGCGTTCGATACCGGCTTTCACTTTGTCGAACGGAACATTCAGATTCAGTCCCACAGCGATCGCTGCAAGCGCATTCTGCACATTGTGCTTCCCCGGGATCTGAAGGGTCACTTGTCCTAACTCTGTATTGTCATGCAGAACGGTAAATGTTGTGGTGTTCTCTTTATGATGGATATCCACCGCCTGCACATCTGCCTGCGGCGACTGCACGCCGTAGGTAATGATCTTCTTCTTACTGAGCTGCGGAAGGATATCCTGCAGCGCGGGTTCATCCAGATTCAGCACGATGAAACCGTAGAACGGAACTTTATTCGCGAACTGGATGAATGCTCCTTTGATATCCTCAAGATCGCGGTAACAATCCAGATGATCGGTCTCCAATGTAGTCATCACAGCGATGGCCGGGGTCAGCGAAAGGAATGACCGGTCGAATTCATCCGCTTCTACAACGATGAATTCGCCTTTGCCGAGACGTGCGTTCGTTCCGCCGAGTCCGCTCAGTTTACCGCCGACGATCACGGTAGGATCGAGATTCCCTTCCATCAGGACGAGACTCGTCATGGAGGTGGTTGTGGTCTTGCCGTGCGTGCCGGCGATACCGATGCCGTATTTCAGACGCATCACTTCCGCGAGCATCTCAGCGCGGCGGACGATTGGGATCTTGCGGCGGATCGCTTCCTGCACTTCGGGATTGTCGTTGATGACTGCCGATGAATAGACAAGCGTGTCGACATCCGCTGCGATGTTCTCCGCTTTGTGACCTTCGTAGATGGTCGCGCCGAGTGACTGCAGACGTTCCGTTACGTCGCTCATAGCGCGGTCCGAACCGCTGACCTTGAATCCCTGATCGATGAGGATCTCCGCGATCCCGCTCATGCCGATGCCGCCGATACCGACGAAGTGTAATTTTTTGATGGATGAGAACATAGTTGTCGTTAAGTAATTGAGTATTAGAGTATTGGAGTATTGGAGTATTTAAATAATCTTATCGTTGAATAATTGAATCCGTTCATATTTTCGTTGAGCAGGAGTGACCTTCACGACTTCACTTCTCAGCTTCTCAAATACATTAGTTGAATTGGAACCGTTTCTCCCGTTTCGGGGTCTGCTGTGCGAACTGTTCGATCAATGTGAGCAGTTCCCGCTGCCGTTCGTACCGGCCGAGTCTGATCCTGAATGCCCGACGCCGGTGTTTCGTCTTGATCAGTATCACCTGGAACCGTCCCGCCGTCTCCACCGTTCGTTCTTTTCCGATATGGATCCATTCGACATCCGCTGCCGGAATCGAGCGGCGGTTGAACCGGTGCTGAAAGATGATCTCGCCGTCTAACACGATCAGTTTCCTGTCCCTTATCCGGTTCAGCAACAGCGTAACAAGCGAGACCGCAACAAAGAACGAGATGATATACATGATCGGATCGTTGAACACGAGCGTAAAATTATTCTCCATGAACGTTCCGCGGATCCCTGCATACAGCACCAGTGTGACCAGATAGATCAATGTCTGCTGATAATAGAAATCCAGTTTATATCGGAATTCATGCTGCATCAGTTGATCTTCACGCCGTTCGTGTAGAGTTCATTGCGCGTCTGTGTACCGGTGGAATCCCATTGATACCAGTGACCGTCCCTCTGACCTTTCAGGAATTCGCTCTCGTCCTGTTTCCTTCCGCCCGGGAAGAACATGGTCTCCGTGGTCCGGTCGCCGTCGTGGAGATTGATCATTGTGATCTCTCCGTTCTCGTCATAGTATTCCCATTTGTCGATCTTGCTCCCTTCCCTGCGGCGGATCTTCCCGCTCTCGAAATATTCCTCATAGATGAAATGTTTCGTCTGTCCTTCCATCCACTTGATCGACTTGATCTCGATCTGCCGATTCGGGAAGTACGAGATAAATTTTGAAGAATATCCGGTATTGTCCGTCAGATAGAATTCGGACTTCATCGAACCGTCCTTATAGAATCCGAACGCTTTCACGTTCGCACCGTTGCGGTAGTACCGTTCAACGGAAATGTCGCCGTACTGAAGCGAATGGATCGTCTCCAGTTTCGTATAATTTGCGACGTTCTTCTTTTTATACGTCGATTGAACGATGAGATAGCCGAACACCACCGAGCAAAAGATCATGAACAATAACAATATCGTTCCTGCCTGTTTCATTATTCCCCCAGAATATGAATACTCATTAACATACTTTCCGAATGTGCGGTGAAACGACCGTCCTACTTCCTGCTGCGGACCATCGATAGGATATTCGCCGCGATCTCTTTTCCTGCGTTTGGTTTTCCCAGCAGACGGCTCTGTTCCGCCATATGCTGTTGCTTCGTTGCATCAAATAACAATCCGTGGACCACGTTCAACAATTTCTTTCCGATCTCATCATCCTTGATCATCACCGCAGCGCCGGATTCGACCATGGTCTCAGCATTCAGTTCCTGATGATTCGCCGCTGCGAACGGATACGGAACGAGCACTGCCGGTTTTCCGAGTCTGGTGAGCTCCGCGAGTGTTGTCGCACCGGAACGGCTGACGATGACATCCGCTGCTGCATAACCGCAGTCCATACGGTCAACATACTTCATCACTTTCAGATTCGGATGCAGCGGAACGGACGATGCCGACTTCCAATCCGATTCACCGGTCTGCCAGATCACCTGATAATTGTTCGTTACTGCATCCTTCACCAGTTCGGGCATCGCTTTGTTGATGGATGCTGCGCCGAGACTTCCGCCGAATGCGAACACCGTCCTCTTTGCCGGATCGAGACCGAAATACTTGCAGCTCTCATCTTTGGTGATCAACGACAACTCTTCGCGGGTCGGATTGCCGACCAGTTCGGTCTTTGCGGAGGACGAAAGCCATTTCTTCGTCACTTCGAACGTGATGAACACTTTCGTCATCCGCGATGCAAGCAGACGCGTTGTCACTCCCGGAAAACTGTTGCTTTCGTGCACCACGGTCGGTATCCCGAGCAGCGATGAAACGAACAGCACCGGACCGCAGACATAACCGCCGGTTCCGACAACGACATCAGGACGGATCTTTTTCATGAGAAAGAACGATTGGAACAACGCCGTGATCACTTTCACCGGGAACAACAGATTGTTCACCGTGAGTCTTCTGCTGAATCCGCTGATCCAAATGGTATGGAACTCGAATCCTTTCTGCGGCACGACACGTGCTTCGATCTTTGCTTTCGTCCCGGCGAATACGATCTTCACGGACCGGTCCTGTTTCAGGATCTCTTCCGCGATCGCGATCGCGGGATACAAATGTCCGCCTGTTCCTCCGCCGGCAAATAGGATCGTCGCCATCAATAGATCTTTCCGACCGCCGGTTCGATCTTCACGACCGGTCTCTCGACGAATTCCCGTTCACGGGGATGCAGATCCGTCTGCGATGAGATGTTCAGCAGCACACCGATGGCAAAGGATGAAAAGATGATCGCTGTTCCGCCGTAACTGACGAACGGCATCGGCACACCGGTGGTCGGCATCAACCCGAGCGTGACGAGAGCATTTGCAATTGCATACAGCACGATCGTGGACGTGATACCGATCGCGAGGTATTTTCCGAAATCATCGGGAGCATATTTTGCGATCTTCAGTCCGCGCAGCAGAATGGTCAGGAACAATCCCACAAAGATGATGGTCCCGATCAATCCATACTCCTCGCCGACGATGGCGAAAATGAAATCCCCGTACGATTCCGGCAGGAACAGATCGCGCTGTTTACTTTGTCCCATGCCGACGCCGAACAGACCGCCGTTGCCGAATCCGATAATGCCCTGCAGTAATTGATAGTTCGCTGTTGATGTCACCGTCTCATCGCCGCCGAAACCGACGAACGAAAGGATACGCTTCATCCGATATTCCGCACTCACCATATAGATGAGCAGTGCCGGGATCAATGCCGAGAGTGATAAAAAGACATGTTTGATGCGCGCACCGCCGACGAAGATCAGGATCATTCCCAACGCAAAGATCATCGAACCGGTACTGAAATTCGGCTGGATCATCACGAACAGCACCACAAGTCCGATCCAGAGCATCAGCGGCATATAGCCCGTCTTGAAATCCGCCAGTTTGTCCCGTTTGTTCGAGAGCAGGAACGCAAGATGGAACAGCAGCGCGAACTTTGCGATCTCGGACGGCTGAACGGAGAATCCGCCGATGGAGAGCCAGCGGGCAGCGCCTTTCACTTCGCCGCCGAGAACACGCACGGCGAAGAGCAATACGATGGAACCGAGCAGCACCCACTTTGTCAGCGGTTTATATTTTTTATAATCCATATTGATGCCGAAGAACATCGCAACGAGACCGACAAGGATCTTCGCGATATGCTTGTTCACCAATCCGGCGGAGGAATGCATCTTCTGCATCGCCCAGGAGGAGGAGGCGCTGTAGACCACGACCGTGCTCGCCACCATCAATATGAGGACGACGAACAGTGTGATGCGGTCAATATGATTCTTCTCTGATGCCATTGATCTTGTTGTATCTGACCGTCACCTTACAGGTGACGGTCAGATAAATCACTTATAATTGATTCACTAATTGTTTGAACACCCGTCCACGCTCTTCGTAATCACGGAACCAATCGAACGAGGTGCACGCCGGAGATAAAAGAATGACATCTCCTTTCACCGCCAGTGATGTCGCTGTATCGATCGTCCTCTTCATGGATTCGAGATTCGGCTTTGCTTCACCGATGGTCCCGACCTTTGTGACAGGAACCATCGATTCGAAATTCTTCACGATCGTGTCGGCGGAATATCCCGTTGCAACGATCGCTTTCACTTTCTTCTTTACCAGACCGAAGATGGTGGAATAATCATTCCCTTTGTCCTTACCGCCCATGATCAAGACGATCGGTTCATCATAACTCTTCAGCGCCATCTCCACCGCTTCCACCGTCGTCGCTTTGGAGTTGTTCACATATTTGATCCCGTCCACTTCCCGGACGAATTCCTGACGGTGTTCAACGCCTTTGAAATTCCTCAGCGTGGACTTGATGTATGCCGGCGTTACACCCACCAGCTGCGCTGCAAGAGCGGCAGCCATTGCGTTCTGCAGATTGTGTTCCCCTTTGATGGAGATCTCATCCACCGCAATGATGGAATGTTCTTCCCCGGCAATTCGCGTCGTCAGCATATTCTCTTTCACGAATGCGCCGTTCTCAACAGTATTCTTCGAACTGAATCTGACCGCTGCCGACCGCTGACCGATGACCGCTTTCTTCGTCCATTCATCATCCGCATTGCAGACGAAGAAATCATCCGCCGTCTGATTCATTACGATGCGTGCTTTCGAGGCGGCGTAATTCTCCATCTTGTTATCGTACCGATCCAGATGGTTCTGCGTGATGTTCAGGATCATCGCGACCTTCGGTCTGAAGGAGCGTATGAAATCGAGCTGAAAACTGCTCACCTCCAGAACGACAACAGTTTCCGTATCAACGTCCAGAACGAGTGATGAGAATGCCGTTCCAATGTTACCCGCAACAACGTGTTTTTTCTTTGCATCGCTGAGTATCCTCCCGAGTAAAGTGGTGGTGGTCGTCTTTCCGTTACTGCCGGTGATAGCGATAATAGGACCTTGACAAAACCAACTTGCAACCTCAATCTCCGCAACGATGTTGATACCGCGTTTGTGTGCTTCCAGAACGACCGGAGCATTCGTCAGAACGCCCGGACTGATGACCATCAATGTACAATCATACACTCTCTCGCTGTGACCTCCGAACTCGCATTCGATCCCTGCAGCCCGAAGTTCCGCACAATGCTGTTGTGTGGTCTCACTCTTCCCGAAATCGCTGACGAACACCTTCGCATCCTTTGAATGCAGCAGTTGCGCAACAGCGACCCCGCTCCGTTCGGCTCCGATCACACTGATTTTTTTATTGATCAATTCCATTTTTTATCGAACTTTTTCCACTGATGGATCCCCTATAGGAACATTCGGGGATGACATTCTATCATTGATTACCTGACTTTGAACGTCGTCAGACTCAGGATCATCAACAGGATCGCCATAATATAGAAGCGTGTGACGATCTTCGGTTCTGCCCAGCCGAGCAGTTCAAAATGATGATGAACGGGTGCCATTTTGAACACGCGGCGTCCTTCACCGTATTTTTTCTTCGTGTATTTGAAATAGAGACGCTGCACGATCACCGAAACGGTCTCCATAAAGAAGATGCCGCCGAGGATCGGCAGAATGAGTTCCTTCTTCGCCATAACCGTCAACGCACCGATCGCACCGCCGAGCGCGAGCGAACCTGTATCCCCCATGAACACCTGCGCAGGATACGAGTTGTACCACAGGAATCCGAG
>CALROS020000018.1:0-11255 GCA_943369855.1 Chitinophaga pinensis
AATCCCCGGGGATCCAGAACGCTTTATGGTCTCCGGTCAATGCGAATTCCGTCCGTTCGTCGGTGACGGTGAAATAATTCAAATTGTCCTGTTTCGGGAATTCATAGCGGAAGCCGACCCCTTCATCGAACAGACGGAACGTAACGATCATTTTCCGGTCCTGTGCCGCGGGCTGTTTCAATGTTATTTTCAATTCACGGTAATTGTTGCGGATGGTCTTCACTTCGCCGAGCACAGGATCCCAGGAATCGTTCACCAGTGAGGATTCTACGGAGGCGATGACAAAGCCCGACAGGAAGGACTGCATATTCCGCACTTCCAGTCCGAGTCTGCTCGGAAGTACCACTGCTTTCTTTCCGAACGAGAGCTGATACCGCGGAACACTGTCCGAGCCGACAGAGAATGAAAGTGAAAGTTTTTTATTGGGAGAAAGGATGGTCTGCGCCTGGAGCAGGGAAACGCAGAGTGCGAGTAAGAGAATTTTTGTCAGCATAATAGTATTGTCAAAAAAATAATGTGGAAGGTTTGGTGCAATGCCGGGTTCCGAAACGGGGGAGAAACGCGGCGGACAGAGGAAAAAATTTCTTCAATGTAGAAAGGAGCAAGGAGAGAAACAACATCAAAACCTGAGCCGTTTTAGTGCTTTTTTAGCGGACGCTTTGACCGCGCCGGAATCGTGCAGCAGGAGCGGTTCGAGCATGAAGTGTATCTCGCGTTTCAGGTCCGGTTCATTCATGGCGATGTTCGTCAGCACGACCATGGAGCAGGCCTTGACGGCGATGGGGGAGTGGACGGATTGAATATTCCCGATGCAGACATTCACCGCGATGCCGCGGAGCCGTTTGGGGATCTCGACGAGCTGCAGTGAGCGGATGATGTTCCGTTGGACGGCATTGTGGATATCCTGTTCGCACGACCGCCGGATCATCTTGTCGATCCACGGCGCGGCGAGAGCGGGGGTCTGTTCGATGCTGTGGCTCATCACCCACGATGCCCGCTGTGCGATCATCCGCTCACCGTTGAGGACGAGCGACATCAGCAATGCAAATCTCGCAGGATCGGAGCCGATCCACCGGGCGATGCGGAGTGTGTTGCGTTTCGAATGTTCGCGCTCGAGTTCCGACGGGATATTGAGCGTTCGTTCGCGGGAGGTCATTTTTTTCCGTACGGCAGAGAGAAGAAGAACGCGGCACCGCCGTTCAATTTACTGTCCGCCCAGACCCTGCCGCCGTGGCGGTGGATGATCCGTTGAACGATGGAGAGACCGATACCGAGTCCTTTGAACTGATCGTCGGTATGGAGCCGCTGGAAGATGCCGAACAATTTCCCGGCTTTGGACGGATCGAAACCGGCGCCGTTATCCTTCACAGAGAAGACCGCAGCATCTTCGCGGATGAGTCCGGTGATCTCGATGGTAGGATGTTCGACTCCCGCAGAATATTTCACGGCGTTCGCGATGAGATTGTTCAGCGCCTGCCGGATGAGCGATTCGTCTCCGTTCACGGACGGAAGATCGTCGATATGGATAGTGTAGCGTCCGCTGTTGTCCTGGTCGAGATTCTCCTTCATCAGTGTGAGCACGAGCGCATTCATGTCGATCGATGAGATATGCAGCTCGCTTCGTCCGATGCGCGAGAGCGTCAGCAGTCCATTGATGAGCAGATCCATCTTCCTGATGCTGGTGCGGATGATGGAGATGAGGCGTTTTCCCTCATCGTCGAATTTATCTTCGTTCCCCTCCAACAGCATGGCGGAGAATGAATCGATGGCGCGGAGCGGGGCACGGAGATCGTGCGATACGGAATAACTGAACGCTTCGAGTTCCTGGTTCGCCTCGGTGAGCTGGGCGGTCCGCTGCACAACACGGGATTCAAGGTCCTCGTTGAGCGTGCGCAATTCGTTCTCTGCCCGCACTCTGTCGGTGACATCGCGGATGATATTGAGGATCTTATCGTTGTTGAACGCAACGAGCCGGGCTTCGTAATACAATCTGTCGGTGCCGTTATCCAGACAATATTCATAGTGCTGCATCTCACCGGTCTTCAGCGCACGCTCCATCTTCGGCTTCAGTACGCCGGCAATAAAGAGTTCGACCGATTCCTTATAATGCTTTCCGGTGGATTCATCCAGCAGCATAATGGACGGCAATGAGTCCGAATGTTCGCGGTACAGTGCCATCATCTCTTCGATACTTTTTCCGACGAATATATTGAACGGGATGGTCAGCTCTGACGCATCGGGAGCATGATAATCCAGGAAGCGTCCCTGTGCATCATGGACGAAGAGAAGATCGGGAAGTGTTGTTACCAGTGCGCGGTTGCGCTCTTCGCTGGTGCGGAGTTTCTCTTCCGCCTCCTTGCGCTCGGTGATGTCCTGGATCAAACCGTCGTATGACAAGACCGCACCGGTCTCATTCCTTCGAGGAACAAGCGTGTTGCGGACCCAGCGGACGACCCCGTCCTTCCGGATAATGCGGTGCTCGATCGGATCGGAGGTATTCTGTTCGAACAGCCGGTCGAGCTGCCGCTCAACGACCGGGCGGTCCTCCGGCACGACCATGTTGTACCACAGGAAATGGTTCTGGTCAAAATCTTCCTGAGTATATCCCGTCACCGCAAGACATCCCGGTCCATGTTTCGTGGAGAGGGCGACATGGTCCTGCATCGTAACGGTGTAGATGTAATCAGTGATCGCTTCGGTGATCTGCCGGTAGCGCTGTTCACTTTCCATCAGCCGTTCGTGCGACTGTTTCCGTTCGGAGATATCCTTCACAAAATGCGTTGCTTTGGTAAACAGACCGGCACCGTCGAAATCGAAATGGGAGATCTGTTCGATCCAGAACTTCTTTCCGTGCTTTGTCTCGATCAGGAATTCTATGGTGATGTCCGACCGTTTCTCCTCCATCATGCGGACATATGCATCGACCACGCGCGGACGGTGTTCCGGTGCGACCATCTTGAACGAGACCTTGGACAAGAGTTCATCCTGAGTGTATCCGCTCATGATAATGAATCCCGGATTGCAGTAGGTGAAGACCGCTTTTCTGTTCGACTCGTAGTATGCCTGATGGAGATTGTCCACGATATTGCGGTAGCGTTTCTCGCTTTGCTCAAGATATTCCTGAGCTTTTTTCCTTTCCGTGATATTGTGGATCACCCCGAACACTTTGCGCGAACCGGAGTGATATTCCGCTTTTGAATAGAGATCGAGGATCTCGCCGTCCGATGCACGCCGGATCTTGAATTCAACGCTGTACGGGGTATTCCGCTCGATCAGATCATTCAGGGCTGATACCAGCGGCAAACGGTATTCTTCGAGGATCAGGCTGCGGACCAATTCCAGCGGGACACTGTTCTCGGTGAAACCGTAGATCTTTTTGGCACCGTCGGAAGCATGGATCATCTGTTCGTCCAATGCCAGCTCCCAGTTGCCGAACTGTGCCACACTTTCCGCCCGCTCCAGACGTTTCCTGCCGGCGCGGATCTCTTTATCGTTCTTCACCCGTTCGCTGATGTCGGATGTGATGACGAGGTAGAATGCCGGTTCACCTTCGCTGTTCGGAACCAACGTAGCGTTGATCTCCGCATGGAACAGTTCGCCGTTCTTCCGTTTCACGGAGATCTGATAGTTCCGAAGGAGTTTCCCTTCCAGCATTCCTTTCATCTTTTCCGTCACCTCGTCGAGGAGATGATCGGGGACCCAGTCGAAGATATTCCTGCCGACAAGATTCTCACTCAGTTCGTGACCGTACATCACCAGAGCCTGTTTGTTGATGTAGACGATATTGCCGTTCAGATCGGTCACGGTGGTCGAGTTCGGCGAGGTATCATGCAGCGAGCGGTTGTATTGTTCGCTGCTGCGAAGCGCCTGTTCGGCATTCTTCAGGTCCGTAATGTCGATGAACGACGTGACGAACCGGCCGTTCAGAGGAATGGAAGTGGAAACATGTTTCCACCGCTTCGTTTGTTCGTCGAACAGGTCGGTCTTGATCGCCTCTTTATCGTTGAGATGAACTTTCCAGAACGATGTGATATATTCCGGCGGCATTTTGTACAGATCGGTGGCAAGACGTCCGACAACATTGTTGTGTTCCAGATTTGCGATGCGGCCGAATGCAGGATTGACCTCAAGGATACGGTAGTCGATGACATCACCGTGTTCATTATAGACCAATTCGTTGAGCGCAAGCCCTTCTTCCATTGCCGTGAAGATGGTGCGGAGTTTCTCTTCGTTCTCGCGCAGCGCAACGATGCTCTGCTTTCTGGCAATAGCACCGGCGATGGTCAATGCGATGGTCTCACTCAGGCGGATCTCCTGTTCGGTAAAGACATGTCGATCATTGAAATAGACCATGAACTTTCCGATGAGGCGTCCGTTATGTTTCAGCGGAATGAACGCGAGCGACCGGATCCCCTCATCGCGGATGACGGAGAGATAGTGTTCGAGCGACGGATCGTTGTTCACATCCTCCACCAGGATCGGCGAGGGATCGACCGAATCGACGGACCAGGGGCAATGATTGGCTGTTGCCGTGCGGTAGCGTTCAGAGAGACCGTTCCACGATTTGAAATGCAGCGCACCGGCGGAATCGAACAGCAGAATGGCCGAACGGTCGCATGATAATCCGCGGATGATCGAGGAAACGGCGAGATCGTAGATCTGCACGAGCGCGATATCCATGGTCGCAGAATGCGTGAGCGAATAGAGAAGATTCAGCTCATTGTATTGACGAAGCTGCTCCTGCTCCAGCCGCTTGCGTTCGGTGACATCTTCGAATGTCGTATAGACCATGAACGGCGAAGAACCGCCGGGGTGGAACTGCGGCACCGAGTCGACGATGATCCACGTGTACCGTTCGGTCTGCACATTGAAGACACCCATCATGCAGCCGAGCACCTGCTTTCCGGTGCGGAGCGAGATCATTGCCGGATGTGTGTCGCCCGGGTACGGTGTTCCATCCTCGTGGATGCAGTGCCACCGGGGATCGAACGAAGTGCGTCCAAGCAATTGATCGATGGAAAGTCCCAGCAGCCGTTCCGCAGCCGGGTTGGCGGAGACGATCTTTCCGGTATGGTCCTGATAGACGATACCCTGCGCCATGGTGTCGAACAACGTGCGGTGTTTTTCCTCGCTGTCGCGCAGCGCGTGGATGATATGCTTCCGCTCCGTGATATCACGGCAGACAACGAAGACCAGCGGTTCGTTCCCGACCAGTGTTCCGCTGGCATTTACTTCCACTTCATACGTTGTTCCGTCCTTCCGTCGGTGTCGTGCCTCGAAGATCGTATTGATGGAAGGGAGGTCGGCGAACTGTTTCCGAATCTCCGCCTCTGTCATCGTTTCCTCAAATTCCCATACATACATACCGACGAGCTCTTCGGATGAATATCCCAGCATCCGGGCGAACTGCGGATTGCATTCCACAACGCGGTGCTCCTGATTGATGATGGCAATACCGTCACCGGAGGTATTCATCATCGTCTTGCGTCGGTGTGCTTCTTCCGCGACCTTCGTCTGCGTTCTGATCTTTGCGAGCGCCAAATGACATTGATGAGCGAATGTTTCGATCGTGGAGGAGAGCACCGGCATTTCCGGCTGTCTGGTCAGGATGTGAATGTATCCGAGATAGAAATCCCCTTCGGCGATACCGATGGAGTGGAATCCTTTCACCCCCAGTAATTTCTCGATCTTCGGTGCCAGAAATTTCGGGACCACACCGGAGGAAAGTTCGAAGAGTCCCCCTTTGAACGTGTGCAGCTGCGGTTTGCAGAACAGGTCGGCCCACCCCTTCATATTATCGAATGACTTCCCGACAGGATCGTACCGGAGCAGTTTCATTCCGGCAGAGAGAACAGAGGAATCGATCCCCGCGATCTCCGCAACGATGCTCTTTTGACCGTCCTCGGATGTGTTCATGATGAACAGCACGCATCCGGGGATGAGCTGCTGGAGCTGTTTTCGAATGACGCCGTAGACATCCTTTTCCGACGAACAGCCGGCAAGCGCCAGCGATGCTTCAACAAGGAAACGATTCTCGTTATTCGTTCTCCGAAGTTCCTCCTCCGCACGTTTCCTTTTTGTGATATTGTGTGAAACACCGAGCACCCCGTACGGCTTGCGGTCATCATCGAAGATCACCTGCGCATTCACTTCAACCCAGACCGTCGAACCGTCCTTGCACGGCTGTTCGATCTCGAAGATATCGGGGGAAAGATCGACCGGGATGCCGGAGGAAACTTTCTTTGCCTTTTCGAAGAGCGGCAGGATGGAACTGCGGGACGAAGGAAGAACATGCTCTGTGACCGGCAGCGATAATAATTCCTCGATGGAATATCCGCGGAGTGCGGTGATGGACGGACTGATGTATTTGAACGTACCGTCGAAATTCATCACCCAGACCACATCGGTGGCATTGTCCGCCAGAAGCCGGTAACGCCGTTCGGATTCCGTGATGCGGTTGAGGGAGCGGATCTTCTCGAGCGACATGGTGCACAGGTGGACGAACGGTTCGATAACGCGGAGATTCTGTTTTGAATGTTTATCATAACAGAAGAGATGGATGTAACCGTGCACTGCGCTGCCGGTGATGCCGATGGAATAGATATCCTGCACCTTCAGCAGCGATTGGATCTTGGATGCGACCCGCTTCGACAGGATGGTCGGAGCAACCTCATGCATGCCGTTCTCATACCGGTGAAGATGCGGAATGGAATGTTTCTGTATCAGTCCGGGATCGACCTTGAAATCGATCTTTCGCGGATCGAATCCGAGGATGGACCTCGCTGTCTTTTCCAGGATGCCGGAGAGTCCGGAGATATTCCGCACGCGGACGGTCTGATCGCCCTCTCGCAGTGCGCTGAGAACAATAATGCTGTTCGGAACGATCTCATCAAGCACCGCGCCGATATACGAGAAGACCGACTCTTCCGATGTGAACCCGGCAAGGGCTTCCGCTGCTTCGGCGAGGATCCTGTCCTCATTTCCTTTTGTCAGAATGGCGACTTCAGTCTGCTTGCGTTCGGTCGTTTCCTGCAGGATGCCGTCCCACAGCACATCGCCGTCCTCTAATTTTCTCGGAGTGGAATTGAACTGTACCCACCGCTCAACCCCGTTCACCAATGAGCGGCCTTCCCATGAAAAGGTCTCGAGCGTGCGTGCGCAGCGGCTGTTCTGCTCGATGAATCCTGCGCGGTCGTCAGGGTGGATCAATTCGAAAATAGCGGCGGGGTTCTTCAGCATGTACTCATCGCTGATACCGTACAGGTCCTTAACGCGGGGACTCACAAAATCCAAAATGAACTCACCCGTCTTCTTCACTCTCCATTTATAGACAACGAACGGAATGCGGTGGATGAGGTCCGCATACGCATCCTTCGTTGACCGCAGTTCGTTCTCCGCGCTCTTCTTTTCCGTGATGTCGCGCTGCGTGCCCCACGCATCGATGAGTTTGCCGTCGACCACCGTGCCGATGAGATTGTTCACCACCGAGAAATGACGTCCGTTCCTGTCCTGCTCGACACTCTCTGTTTCGCGCAGCCGGTACTTGGAGCGGATGAACTCGGTGAGAATGGTGATGTTCTTCGGATCATCCTTCACCAGCAGCTCTTCCAGACGCGCACCGATGATCTCGTGTGCGCCGGAGTAACCGTACATCTTTGCGTATTCGTCGTTACACTCCTGAAGGTATGCATCTTCGAAGAACCGCTTGATCTGTGTCTTCACCGGCAGCGTGATGTCAACGGGCCGTTTCAGGCCGAAACACCAGATCCCTTCGGTACTGTTCTGAATGAAAGCACGATAGCGCTGTTCATTCTTCTGCAGCGCGCCGAGGGCTTCCCGCTGTTCCGTCAGGTCCCTGACGGTGGAAACATGGATGCCGGGCGAAAAATTAGCGATCGATTTGAATTCGACCAGCCGTTCATTTCCGGACTTTGTGCGCACGGAGAATTCTCCGACCATGCAGCCGTCCTTCAGGAATTTTTTCCAGACGGAGCGGAACGCCTCGATATCTTCCTTTGCGGTGATATCGGCAATGGAGCGGGAGGTCAGTTCTTTGTGCGAGTATCCGAACAGGACGCAGGCGGAATTGTTCGCATCAAGACAGTGTCCCGCATTGTCGGTGACAACGATCCCGTCCGTGGTCATCGAGAACAGCATGCGGTATTTTTCCTCGGCGAAGAGCTGCGGGATCACGTTCTTTTTTCCGGAGGCGGCGAACTGCTCGGATGCAGGAACAATGCTGATGCGGGAACTCTTTCCCGTGCGGGGAGAAGAGACGGAACGTTTCCGTTTCGATCGTACGGAAGATTGTAGCTGTTTTTTTTTCATTCGGGAACCGTACAGACACACGCACTCTTCGAACGGAGCGATGAAGCCGGGAACGATGTACGAATGATATGATGATGAATATTCATGCGGTGCAATACAGTTGGAACGAACGGCAATTGCGGGCTCCGATAAATGGATGCTCCCAGGACAATACTGAGAAACTAATCATTCCAAAATCGGCAATCAACGAAATTTGATGGTACGCAACTTGATCAATGCACAAACAGGATGTTTTTGTATGATTTGTGCGGACGGGTGTTTCGCTGAAAGGAATGTCCGCCGGGCATCTTTACCTTCAACCGCTTTTTTCGTATTTTCTACCACTATTTTATGAGATTTTTCACCGTTTGATTCATTGACAGAAGTGATGTGTTATGGGTAGAATATTCGAAAAACGTAAACATGTGATGTTTGCACGCTTCAAGAAAATGTCCAAAGCGTTCAACCGCATCGGAAAAGATATTGAAATCGCCGTGAAGGCCGGAGGGGTGGATCCGAAATCGAACTCGCATCTGCGTATCGCCATTCAGAACGCAAAGAGCGTGAATATGCCGAAGGACCGGATCGAAGCGGCGATCAAGCGCGCATCGAACAAGGATACTTCGGGATATTTCGAGATCATCTACGAAGGATACGCACCGCACGGCATCGCGGTGGTGGTGGAATGTGCAACGGATAATCAGACGCGGACCGTCTCCAACGTCCGTTACCATTTCAAGGAATACGGCGGCGCCATGGGGAACTCCGGTTCCATCGCCTTCATGTTCGAACGGAAAGGCATCTTCAAGATCCCCATCGAGAAGATCGCGGACATCGACGAATTCGAACTGGAGATGATCGATCACGGACTGGACGAACTGAACGGAGACGAGAAATTCCTGTATGTCTATACCACATTCCAGGGATTCGGTTCGATGCAGAAAGCGCTCGAAGAAAAAGGAATCGAACCTGCCAGCACCGAACTGCAGTACATTCCCACAACAACGAAAGAGTTAACGCCCGAACAGGCGAAGGAAGTGACCGACCTGATCGATGCAATGGAAGAGGATGACGACGTGCAGAACGTGTACCATAATATGGCGTAGGAAAAAGCTCTATACATTACAAGATTGCTGGATTACAATATTGCACGATTGAACGGTATATGTTTAAAATAAAAGCGTCCCGATGATGAGTCGGGACGTTCCATTTTAAAAAAGAATTTTGGATCGTTCGTTATTCTGTGATGTCGAGTTTCAGTTTGTCCTTGCCGATGTTCAGTTGGGCGGATATCTCATCCACCACCTTCGAAAAGACAACGATCATTTTTTTATAGATCTTGGTGTCTTCGGGGGTCAACGCGCCGCTTTCACGGTCATCCTCTTTATAATAGCGGAGCGCTGAAAGGTTCGGGAACGCTGAAGCTCCTTCGGTCTTTCCTAACACATCCTTGCCGGTTGCTTTGTTGACCTTATCGGCGACCTTGTCCAGTTTTTTATCGAGGGCACCGAGTTCTTCTGTCTGCCAATAGAACGGTTTCAGCGTAACGTCGGTTCCGCCGGCCGCGTTGGGGGCGATCTCGACGGTGACCTCCATGCCTAAGGTCAATATCTTCTCGTGAAAATTTTCGCCGTCGCCGTAGAGGGAATATTTCCATGGAGTCCCGTAATCAGCAATGATCGTTTTGAAGCCGGCATCATCGCCGGAGACGGAGAAATTATTCGCGGTGAAAACGGATGAAACTGTCTTGTAGGCGGATTGTGCGTCTGCTCCCGGAGCAGTGCCCGAGACCTGATTGAGCATTGATGATGAACCGCAGCCGGTGAACATGGTGAAGATGAGGATCAGTATCGCGGAAAAGAACAGTTTCATGACATTCCTTACATTTATGTTGGTGTGGTGGGTTGGGTGAAAAAAAATTCTGACCAAAATAAAAGTATTGCGGAGCATTAGCAACAGGGAATTTTATAACGAACCGGTGTGGATCGCGTCGTCGCCGAATTTTTTTTTCAGCTTATCCACGGCGCTGAGGACCTGCGTCCGTTTTTCATCATCGGGGAAGAGGGACATCGGTTCCTCTTTCGCTTCGGAGAATTGTGTGAGTCCCACGCCGAGCAGACGCACGGCGCGCCGCTTGGAATATGCTTTCAGGAAGATCCCTTTCACCGCGTCGAAGACGACCTTGTCGTCGTTCGTGGATTCGCTCAGCGTGATGTTGCGGGTGATGGTGGAGAAGTCCGAGTAACGGAGTTTCAGTTTGACCGTCTTTCCTTTCCATCCGTACCGCCGCGTTGAATAACAGACGCTCTCCGTCAGATCGTAGAGATGTTTCAGCAGCTCGTCCGTATCTGCAATATCCTTTCCGAAGGTGTTTTCCGTGCTGATGCTCTTCCGTTTCCATTCCACCTCGAGCACATCGCTGCCGATCCCCATCGCCACGCGGTGGAAATATCCGCCGTGGTCGCCGAGAATATCCTCCAGCGTCTGCTTCGACAGTTTTTGGATGTCGCGGATGAGGTTGATATCGTATTTCCGCAGTTCTTTTTCCGTCTTTGCGCCGACGCCGGGGATCACATTGATGTCCAGCGGTGCGAGAAATTCCTTTTCCAGTCCGTGTTCGATAGTGATGCATCCTTCGGGTTTCACACATCCGGTGGCGATCTTAGAGACGACCTTGTTGGAGGAAAGTGCGATAGTGCAGGGAAGGGAGAATTCCTTTTTCACGAGCGCCTGCAGCGTCCGCATGAGTCCCGGCAGGTCGTTATTATAGAGCTTCTCGCAGCCGGTGAAATCCATATACATCTCGTCGATGGATGCCTGCTGCACGATGGGAGCGTAATCGCAGAGGAACTGATAGAGCCGTTTGGAGATCTTTCCGTATTCGCCGTGGCTGCCGCGGACAGTGATGAGTCCGGGACAGAGATCGAGCGCTTGTCCTGTGGGCATGG
>CALROS020000019.1:0-10798 GCA_943369855.1 Chitinophaga pinensis
CATCGAATCACGCGTCTGTTGGACGATCGTGTTATAGACGAACCATGTCGCCACAAGGATGAATGCTACGGGGATCACCGGATAGAGCGGCACTTTGTATGAACGGACCGCGTCGGGCTGTTTCGCACGGAGAATGAATACAGCAACACCGCCGAGCGCGTAGAAGATCCATCCCGCAAAGATCACATACGTGAAGATCTGGTCATACGTTCCCGTCAGACAGAGAATGCACGCCCACGTGCACTGTACCAGCAGTGATTTATTCGGCGTGCGGAATTTCGGATGAACTTCTCCCATGCTCTTGAAGAACATCTTATCCTTCGCCATCGCATAGAACACTCGCGCGGTCGTCATGGATGTTGCATTCACGGTACCGAACGTGGAGATCATCACCATCGCGGAAATGATCGCACCGCCCCAGCCGTAGAAGACCGCATTCATCACATCCGCCGCGACCAGATGGGAATGGGCGATCTCGTTGATGGGAAGGATATACAGATATGCCATATTCGTGGTGACATAGATGAGGATGACCGCAAGCGTTCCGATGATAAGTGCGCGCGGAATATTCTTTTGAGGCTCGATCACTTCACCGGCAAGATATGTCAGCGAATTCCAGCCGTCGTAGGACCATAGCGTTGCGATCATTGCGACTCCCACCGCCGCAAGAAGTGAACCGGAAGAGGGCATTCCCCAGAGCGGGAAGAAATGGTCGACACTACCTTTTCCCGATGAAAAAGCCAGGACGATAATAGCACCGATGGCAAGCACCTTCAAGAACGTGAAAACATTCTGAATGAATCCGCCGAACTGAACGCCGAAATAATTGATGGTGGTGACGGTGATGATGGCGCCGATGGCGACCATTGTGATGCCGATATTCTTGAACGGATAGATATTGCCGAGCAGCGGCAGCTGCCACGCTTCCAATTCCGGTCCGAGATGCGGAAGGTTGACGAAATACCCGAGATATTTGGCAAAAGCAACGGCTATGGCAGCGATCGAACCGGTCTGATAGACGATGAATGTCGTCCAGCCGTACAGGAAGGCCGTTAATTGTCCGAATGTGACCCGGAAGAAGACATATTGTCCGCCCGCCTCAGGGATAAGGCTCGCCACCTCGGCGTTCGTCAGAGCGCCTGCCAGCGTCAATAATCCGGTGAGGATCCACACCCCGATCATCAGACCGGGAACATCAACATTCGCCGCCACATTCTGCGGGGTGAGGAAGATCCCTGAACCGATCACCGAACCGATGACGACCATAACGGCATTGGTGAGCGTTAACCGCCGGGCAAGAGTTTGTTTGTGCGGATCTGATGACATTCGTTTCTCCGGTATGAGTGATGCGAAAAAAATAGTCAATCACGCGGCAAGATGCAATGCGGAGCTGGAAGAAAGTATGATGTAGGACGAAGCGTTGCTTCGTCCCCTTACATGGTCGGATTGTAAATCCAACCAACCAGAAGCTAATTCAAAAACAATTTGTATCAAGTTAGTATTGTCATTCCCGTCCCAAAGGGATCCCTTCGTGACATGCTTCTGGCGGGAATCCACTATAATGGACCCCCGACAAGAATATTCGGGGGTGACATGGTTTTTTGAGATGGTCTTTACTTGATTTATTCAGAAAGAACTATTTTTCCGACGATTGCGGCTTGAGCGGGAGAGTGACAGTGAACGTACTTCCTTTGTTCACTTCGCTTTCAACGGTGATGGAGCCGCCGTGGATATCGGCGATCCATTTCGAGATGGAGAGTCCGAGTCCGCTGCCGCCGAGGTCGCGCGTGCGGGCTTTATCCACGCGGAAGAACCGGTCGAAGATCTTCACCTGGTCCTCGGCTGGGATGCCGACGCCGGAATCTTTGATGTGGATCTTTGCGAACCGCTGGTCCCGGACGAGTGAGATCTCGACGGAACCGTTCTCCGGTGTGTATTTGATGGCGTTGTCGATCAGATTCAGCAACAGCTGCCGGAGTCGGACGGAATCGCCGACAATGAGCGCGTCGTCCAGGATGCCCGTGGTGACGGTGATGTTCTTGCTTTCGGCAAGGATCTCGCTGTCCTCATACAATTCCTGTACAATAGAGCGGAGCCAGACATCTTCCGTTGCGAAGTTGGTCATTCCGCGGTCCGCCTTTGCAAGTGTCAGAAGATTCTCGATGATGGCTGTCATATGCATCGTCTCTTCGAGCGAGCTGGAGAGGACCTTCCGGTATTCTTCTGATGTCTGTTTCTTCGAACGGAGCGCAAGTTCGATCTCTCCGCGCATGATGGTGAGCGGGGTGCGGAGCTCGTGCGATGCATCGCTGGAGAACTGCTGGATCTGAGCGAACGAGAGCTGCAGACGGCTGATCATCTCGTTGAAGGTCGCCACGAGTCTTCCGAGTTCATCATCCATTCCCGTGAACTGGATGCGCTGATCAAGGTTGTGTGCGGTGATCGCTCTGGCGGTCCGTGCGATATCGTCCACCGGTTTCAGGGAGCGTGTGGCAAGGAACCAACCGCCGCCGATGGAGATGACGATGGCAACGGGAATAAGATAGATGAAGATGAAGAAAAGATTGCTCAGCACTTCGTTGATCTCAGAGATCGGATACGCAACATATACTTTCATCGTCCGGTCCTGACTGACGGCAAGCCGCAGCGGCTGACTCTTTGCATTCCACACCGTCACCAATTTTGTGATATCTTGAGGGATATCATCGAATGTGATATCTTCCTTTCCGAGTCCGGATTTATAGAGGATATCGCCGTTCCTGTCCCTGATCTGAATGATCTGTTTTTTCGGCGTGAGGAGAGTGTGTTCGTAGATCTGGTTCCAGATGGCGTCGAATTCCACATCTGTTGAATCGATATTGCTGATCTCCACTTCATCCGTTTTTCTGATCACTTTCGCCGGGGATTTCTTTTCATTTGTCGGCTGCTGCTTCGGGATGATCCGTTGTTTCTTCAGCTTCACTTTGCTTGCGCGCGGTTCAATGAAGTTCTTCAGCCAAACGACCTCGTTATAGAGCGAGCGGTCGAGACTTGCGAGCAGGTTCTGTTCCGTCAGGTAGTACGAGGCGAGGGCAAAACCGAGCAGTGTCCCTCCGACGATAAGGGAATAATAGAGTGTCAGCTTGAAGCGGATGGAACGCCGGAGGTTTTTCATCAATACCTATTAATCTTTCAGCACATATCCCACACCGCGGATGGTGTGGAGGAGTTTCACGTCGAATCCGCCGTCGATCTTCGTGCGGAGGTGGTTGATGTACACGTCGATGATGTTCGTGCCGGTATCGAAATTATAGTTCCAGATATGTTCGGTGATGGTGCTTCGGTTCAGCGTCTTGTTCTTATTGCGGATAAAGTATTCCAGCAGCGAGAATTCCTTCGAGGTCAGATCAATCACTTTCCCTCCGCGGATCACCTTGCGTGCTACGAGGTCCAGCGTCAGATCGGCGATGGAGAGCGTGGTGGCGGATTTTTCGGCATCTTTCTTTCTGCGCAGCAGTGAGCGGACGCGCGCGAGAAGTTCCGAAATGGCGAACGGCTTCACAAGATAATCATCGGCGCCGGTGTCGAGTCCTTTCACACGGTCTTCCACGGTCCCTTTTGCTGTGAGCATCAGCACCGGTATCTCGATGTTCGCGGAGCGGATTGCGCTGAGGATCTGAATGCCGTTCTTCTTGGGAAGCATGATGTCGAGGATGATCAGATCGTACGGATTCTTCAGCGCCAGCTGTTCGCCCTTCTCACCGTCGAAAGCGTCGTCAACGGAATATTTCTCCTCTTCGAGTCCTTTGCGCAGCACGGCGGAGATCTTCTTCTCATCCTCGACGATCAGGATCTTTGCTTTATGTTCTTTCATAGTGATGCTCTCTTTGTGCCGCAGTTATTTCACTGTAAGGTCGTTCGCTCTGATCTGTTTGGACCACCGGAGTGTTCCGGGAAGATCGTAACATTCCATCGTCACCACGCGGTTGGTGCGGGGTCCGCTGAAACGGAGCATCCCGAAATTATGCTGATCGTTCACCAACGTTCCTTCCACACGGGAAGGGTTCTTCTTCTCTTTGTCCGAAAGCGGGGTGTTCAATCCGGAGGTCAGCGACGAACTGGTGAAATCATAGAGCGGATAGAATGTGCTGTCGGTATGGACGACCAGTTCCGTGTGATGACGGTCCCCGCTCAGAAAGATGATGCCGGGGATCTTGTTAAGTTTAATATACGCAACAAGCTCCGCATATTCCTTGGTGAATTGCGGCATTGCTTCGTAGAATTCGCCGTCGGCATTCAGCACCTGATTTCCGTTCATGATGAATTTGAACGGGGCAGTACTGTTCGCAAGACAATCCTTCAGCCACTGCAGCTGTTCTTTGCCGAACATCGTTTTGTTCTCATCGTTCGGTGCGTTATTGGGTGAACGATGGTAGCGGTCGTCCAGCAGGAAGAAATCAACATCACCCCACGTGAACCGGCTGAAGACCCCTTTTACATCGTCCGTACCGTACGTTTGGTTCGCCCAGAACATTTTGAATGTCTCCAACGATACTTCTTTCAGCGGATAGGTCCGGTCCGCATCGTTGGAACCGTAATCGTGATCGTCCCATGTTGCGTAATTATGCACGCCGCCGAGGAGCGCCTGCATCTCGGGAAGTTCGCGCGTGAGTGAATACCGCCGGATGATCGCGGCGCGGGAGTAATAATCGGGATCGCGCAGATAGGTATTATCGCCGCCCCAGATGAACAGATCGGGATTCTTGGAAACGATAGTGGTGAAGATGCCGAAATCCGAACCGTACGGTCTGCCGGGACGGTCCGCTTCTGCTTCGTTCACGAATGCACAGGAACCGAACGCCACGGAGAATACAGGAGGATCGGTGCGCCACTGCCACAGCGGCTGCGTCTGGAACTTCAACGGATATGGCCGTTTCACGGGCTTCCCGTCGATCAGAAGTTCGTATTCGAATTTTTTTCCCGGCTTAAGTCCGTCGATGACCGTTTTGGTGATGAATGAGCATTCTTCCGTCGTTTTCGAGATACGGCTTTTTAATTTTACGGTGGGAGTAGAAACGTCCCAATATTGATATTGAACGGAGGCGGCCTTCGTCGTCTTTACCCACAGCATTACTTCCGTCATTTGTCCATAACCAACCATCGGTCCTGAATGTAGGACGGAAGTCTGAGAGGTGAGGAAGAGCGAAACGGTCAGAAGCAGTATCAGGACTCGGAGCGAATATTTCAAAACGCGGCCTTTCTTCTCTTTTGTGTCATTCAGATAATTGAATAAAAGTACCCGATTACAAACAAGGATGCAAGTATTCTCGGAGCGAAAATATGCCCGTTTCCTTAAGTATTTTTCATTTTTTTGGTATGATTCAACCTTGGATATAGGTCAACATTTTTTTATTTTCAATATATGAAACGACTCTCGATCCTCTCCCTGTTCTTCTTATCGGCCGTTCACTGGTCGTGCGGCGTGGTGAACACCGTTGCCGTTAATGCAACCGCTAACATCGTCGATCATGGACTCGAAGCGATCTTCGAAGAATCCGATCTTACATTCGCGGAAAGCGCTATTCCCGGAAATCTTACACTGCTGGAAGCACTCTACCGTTCCAAAGATAAGGATGACGATCATTTGGCCTTCCTGTTAACCGAAGGATACACCGGTTACACGCTTGGATTTGTGGAGGATGTCGATGTTGAACGTGCGAAGGTCCTCTACACGCGTGCGAGGGACTACGGTCTGAAGTCGCTGAAGAAGAACAAGAAATTTGCGGAAGCGTTCGAGCAGGACCAGGCGTCATTCAAAAAGAGTCTCGAAGGATTCAGCAAGGATGATGTTCCGATGATCTTCTGGACGGCGAATGCGTGGGGAAATCTCATCAACGTCAGTATCTCCGATCCTTCAGTGATCGGCGACCTTCCCAAAGTGAATGCGATGATGGAATTCGTCCTGAAGAATGATGAGAATTATTTCTACGGCAGCGCTCATCTCTATTTCGGAGCGATCCTTGCCACCACACCGAAGAATCTCGGCGGAAAACCGGACAGCGCCAAATATCATTTTGAGAAATGTTTCGAGATCGGAAAGAATCAGTTCGTGCTGCCGCATCTGTATATGGCGAAGAGTTACTGCGTGCAGGTGCAGGATAAGGAATTGTTCCAGAAGTTACTCACCACCATCGAAGAAACTCCGTTGGATTCTCTGCCCGAGCAGCGCCTGGTGAATGCCATCGCAAAGCGGAAGGCGAAGAAGCTTGCCGAAAAGATCGATGAATTGTTCTTCTAATTGTTCAACCAACGCACCATTTTCCATTTGACCATTATGAAAAAAATCGTTCTGTTGTTAGCACTGTGCTTGTCCGTTTCGTTCGCACAGGAATTCAAGATCAAATTTGCAACCCTTGCGCCCGAAGGGAGCACGTGGATCAACATCATGCGTGAGTATGATGCCGCGGTGAAGAAAGAGAGCAACGGCCGGCTTGGATTCGTGATCTATCCCGGCGGCGTAGCGGGTGACGAAAAGGATGTGATGCGGAAGATCCGTCTCGGCCAGTTCAACAGCGCCGGCATCACCGGATTCGGCATCGGCGAGATCGCAAAATCCGCCCGCGTGCTCGATGCACCGTTCCTCTTCAAGAATCCGGCGGAAGTGGACCATATTTTGAACACATTTGACGGTGAATTCAACAAGGAATTCGAGAACGGCGGTTTCGTGCTGCTGGGATGGGCAGAGGTCGGTTCCGTCTATATCATTTCCAAGACACCGGTGAGCAAGATCAGCGACCTGCACAATGTGAAGATGTGGGAGTGGGAAGGGGATCCTGTTGCAGACGCAACATTCAAGACCATCGGCATCAATCCGATCCAGCTCTCCATCACTGATGTCGTTACCTCACTGCAGACAGGACTCATCACCGGGGCATATGCTTCACCGCTGGCGATCGTATCACTTCAGTGGAATACTGCTACAAGCAATTTGATGGACCTGCCCCTCACCAATGCTTCCGGAGCCGTTGTTATTTCGAAGCGGGATTTCGATAAGATCCCGGCGGACCTTCAGCAGATCCTGATGAAGCACGGCAGAGCATTCATGCGCAAACTGACCGAGCAGAGCCGTAAGGATAACATCAAGTCTCTCGAGATCCTGAAGAAGAACAAGATGACCTTCAACAAACCGGATGCGAACGAGATCAAATCGTACGACGAACTGGGCCGCAAGGCCCGCCGCTCGCTTGCGGGAAAATTGTATTCCGATGATTTGCTGAACCGTGTGGAAAAAGCGCTCGCTGATTTCCGCGCAAAAAATAAATAAAAGATTTGCCACAAAAACACCAAGGCACAAAATATCACAAAATATTTTTTTAGTGTGGATTTCGTGTCTTTGTGCCTTAGTGGCTAAAATTATTTTCGCAAGGCATTTGAATTGCTTATGAAACCAATCCTCCTCATTGATAAATGGCTTGAACGCATCTCCGGCTGGCTCCTGGTGGGATTCCTCAGCGTGATGATCGTGATGGCCTTCGGGCAGGTTATCCTGCGGAATTTTTTTGATACGAGCATCGAGTGGGGGGATATCTTCCTCCGTCATCTCGTTCTCTGGGTGGGATACTTCGGCGCCGTCATTGCGACCGGTGAGGGACGCCATCTCCGAATCGAATTCATCAGCAAGACCGTCCCCGAAAAACCGCGCAAGATCTTCTTCGTCATTACAAGCATCTTTGCCGGCATTGTCTGTTATTTTCTGATGCAGGCAGCGAAAGCATTCGTGCAGCTCGAGATGGAATCCAATTCCATCCTCATTCTCGATCTTCCGAGCTGGTATTTCATTATCATCATCCCGATCGGATATGCATTGCTCTCGTTCCGGTTCTTTGTCCGCGCTTTGAATTGGAGTGTTGAAATGGCAAAGGGGAATTGGACGACAGCAGAGGGGACACACTGATGCCGATCATTTACATTGCTCTCGGGCTTGTCGCCCTCGTCCTTATCGGTGCACCGCTCTTCACAGTCATCGGCGCGATCTCACTCTTTGGATTCTCCAATGAAGGGATCGATACAGCGGCGGTCATTATCGAACTCTATCGTCTTGCCAGTCAGCCCGTTTTGCTCGCCATCCCGCTCTTTACGGTTGCAGGATATTTCCTGGCTGAGAGCAAAGCACCGCAGCGCATTGTTGCACTTGCACAGACGCTCATCGGCTGGATGCCCGGCGGACTCGCTATCGTCGTGCTGCTCAGCTGTGCCGTGTTCACCGCGTTCACCGGCGGGTCCGGCGTGACCATCGTAGCACTCGGCGGACTCGTCTTTCCGATCCTCATTTCGGAGAAGTATTCGGAAAAATTTGCGCTCGGACTCGTTACCACATCGGGAAGTTTAGGACTCTTATTCCCGCCGTCGCTTCCGATCATTCTTTACGGAACATTTGCCGAAGTTTCGGTCGATTCATTGTTCAAAGCCGGCGTTGTTCCCGGGACCATCCTGCTTCTCTGTGTAGCGCTCTACAGCATTCAGCAGGGAAGCAAATCCCACGTTCCGCGGCATCCGTTCGAAGCGAAAAAAGCATGGGCGGCCATCAAAGCCATCGCGTGGGAAATTCCGCTGCCGTTCTTCATTATCTTCGGCATCTACGGCGGATTATTCACTGCGACCGAAGCTGCTGCAGTGACGGCATTCTATGTGTTCATTGTTGAAGTGTTCATTTATAAAGATCTGAAACTGACGACCGATGTACCGCGAGTGATGAAAGAGAGTATGGTCCTCGTTGGTGCGATCCTGATGATCCTCGGTTGTGCGATGGGACTGACGAGTTATCTGATCGATCAGCAGGTACCGCAGAAACTGTTCGAATATATCAGTCAGGTAGTGAGCAGCAAGATCTTCTTCCTGATGATCCTGAATGTATTCCTCTTCATTATTGGTATGATGATGGAGATCTTCTCCGCGATCGTCGTTGTGCCGCTCATCGTCCCCGTAGCGAAACAGTACGGTATCGATCCGATCCATCTCGGCATCATCTTTCTGGCGAATCTGGAGATCGCATATCTGCTTCCTCCGGTGGGACTGAACCTGTTCATGGCGAGCTTCCGATTCAAACGTTCGATCGGACAAGTGGCAATAGCGACACTGCCGTTCATCTTCGTCCTGTTCATTGCACTCATTCTCATTACCTATGTTCCGGAATTGAGTCTCTGGCTGGTGAAGTGATCAGACAATTGTATATCGGGATCTCTGAAAAATCCCAAATCAATGTCATTCCGAGTCCCATTTATGTTTTTTCAAAAAAATAGGATGAGGGATCTGAGGCGAATCAGATTTCTCACTTCGCTTAATGAAAAATCTAGTGAGCTCGTTCGAAATGACATATCTAAGTTAATATTTCAGAATACTCATATAGGTAATTTCAACAAGGCATTTCGTTCTGAAATGCCTTTTGTTTTTTACACCCGTTTCAGCAACATCAGAATCAAAATTATCTTTGTGCCCCTCTCGCTTTATGGTTATATTTAATCATTATGTCGAAACAAACATCGAAATATGTGTGTCAGAGCTGCGGATATGTCTCTGCGCGGTGGACAGGGAAATGTCCGAATTGTAATGAGTGGAATTCGTTCGTCGAAGAAGCACCCGTTCCGCTGAAATTGGTCCGTAAAAGCGGCGGTGTGGCATCGAAAATAGATGCCATTCCGCTGAATGAAGTGGACAGTATCTCGGATGTGCGGTTCGTGACCGGACTGGCGGAATTCGACCGGGTACTCGGCGGCGGTATCGTCAGCGGAAGCGTGATATTGCTCGGCGGTGATCCGGGTATCGGCAAATCGACTTTGATGATGCAGGTTGCCCTGCATTTGAAAGATAAAGCGATCCTCTATATTACCGGTGAGGAATCTCCGAAACAGGTGAAGCTCCGCGCAGAACGGCTGGGAAAAGCATCGAATAACATTCAACTGCTCGCCGAAACCAATCTTGAGACGATCAGTGATGTGATCGAACGTGCCTTGCCGGATCTGGTGATCGTCGATTCCATTCAGACGCTCTTCAATCCGAATCTCGAAAGCGCGCCGGGGAGCGTGGGGCAGGTCCGTGAGTCTACGGGACATCTCACGCGCATCGCAAAGTCAAAGAATGTTCCGATGATCCTGATCGGTCATGTGACGAAAGAAGGAGCCATCGCCGGTCCCCGTGTGATCGAACATATGGTGGATGCCGTGCTGCAGTTCGAAGGGGAGAAACATTATTCCTACAGGATCCTCCGCGGTATTAAGAACAGATTCGGTTCTACGAATGAGATCGGCATCTTCGAGATGCACGATACCGGACTCCGGGAAGTGCTGAATCCGTCGGAAATATTTCTATCGGAACGGAGTTACGGTTCCAGCGGTGCATCCATCGTCGCGAGTCTCGAAGGGACGCGTCCGATCCTGATCGAAGTGCAGGCGCTCGTTTCTACCAGTAATTACGGCATGCCGCAGAGAACATCCACCGGATTCGATCTGCGCCGATTGCAGATGCTGCTGGCAGTGCTGGATAAACGCGTGGGCATCAATACCGGAGCGCACGATGTGTTCGTGAACGTGGCGGGGGGTATCCGTATTGACGAACCGGCTGCGGACCTGGGAATTGCGACGGCGATCGTCTCATCATTGAGGGACATTCCGGTGGATTCACAGACGGTGGCGATCGGCGAAATAGGACTCGGCGGAGAGATCCGCACCATCGCGCATTGCGACAAACGAGTGCAGGAATCGGCAAAGCTGGGATTCAAGACCATCGTCGTACCGAAATCAAACGCAAAGAAAATGAAATCATC
>CALROS020000020.1:0-10502 GCA_943369855.1 Chitinophaga pinensis
GGGCGCGATGCTACTTTGGGAGCGATCTCGTTGAACAACATCTTCACTACTTCTTTATCGTTGATATGACGGGCAACTTCTCTGCGCGCATGCACATTCTTCGGTCCGCCTTCAACCTCTTTTGCAACAGCATTCTTTGCGCGTGTGATCAATTTCTCAACGACCATACGTGTCTCTTTTGCTTTTGCAAGTGTCGTCTGGATCCGTTTGTGCCGCAGCAGGGATGTTGAAAGCGAGTTCAACAATGCTTTGCGATGGCTTGCGGTCCGTTGTAATTTTCTTCCTGCTCTACCGTGTATCATTGCAATAATTCCTTTTAGTCGCTGTCTTTCAAATATTTGTCCACATCCATGCCGAATGTGAGGTTATTTACTTCCACGATCGCAGACAATTCTGCAAGTGATTTCCGTCCGAAATTACGGAACTTCAACAGTTCAGCTTCATCCTTGCGGACAAGATCGCCGAGGGTCTTGATATCCGCTGCACGCAGACAGTTGTGTGAACGAACCGAGAGTTCCAGTTCATCGACAGGTGTCAACAGGATCTTGCGGATCCGTGAGATCTCTTCATCGCGTTCATTATCCTCTTTCTCAGTCTCCTGAGAAGCATCAAAATTGATGAAGAACTGGATATGATCACGCAATACTTTTCCGGCATACGCAACAGCATCCTTCGGAACGATGGACCCGTCCGTCTCGACTTCCAGTAATAATTTTTCGTAGTCTGTCTGCTGACCAACGCGGGTCGATTCAACAAAGTAACGAACATTCACAATGGGAGTAAAGATCGAGTCGATCGTGATCATGCCGACGGGCTGATCGGGCATTTTATTCTCTTCCGCGGTGACATATCCTTTTCCGCGGCCGATACGGAATTCGATCTCGAAATCGGCATCCTTGTTCAATGTTGCAACATGCAGATCAGGATTCAGGATCTCAACTTCCGGACTTGCTTTCGTGATATCTCCGGCGACGAATTTCCCCGGTCCCTTTAAGTGAACGGTCACTTTGCCGACCTTTTTATTGGTGGCTTTGAGACGGATCTGTTTCAGATTCAGGATCATGTCTGTGACGTCTTCCACCATTCCGGGAATTGCGGTAAATTCGTGGACAATTCCTTCGATGCGGATCGCCGTGATCGCATATCCCGGCAGTGATGACAGGAGCACGCGGCGAAGTGCATTACCGATCGTTACGCCATATCCTTTTTCCAACGGCTGAACGATGAATCTGCCGAAACGGTCGGTACCGGAAGATTCTTCCAGTACGACATTGTCCGGCATTTGAAATTGTGTATTGCTCATAATTTGGTTCTCACCAAGTAAAGGAAAAATTCAATTAGATTATTTCGAGTACAACTCAACAACGAGCTGCTCGTTTGCAAGCATCGGAATTTCTTCGCGCTCCGGCACACGTAAAAATGTTCCGGACATACCGGCTTTATCCAAGCTCACCCATGTATAGACAGAAGCATCTTTAACGCGCTTCATAGCATTATGAATGATCTCCAATTGACGGCTCTTTTCGCGGACAGTGATGACATCACCGGTCTTCAGCTGGAAAGAAGGGATATTCACCTTCTCCTTATTGATGCGGAAGTGTCCGTGAGTCACCAACTGACGGGCACTGCGGCGCGTCGGAGCGAATCCCATACGGTAGATGACGTTATCCAGGCGAAGTTCGAGCAGCTTCACGAGGTTGTCACCCGTTTTTCCCTTCATGTGGGTCGCTTTTTCGAAATAGTTCCTGAACTGACGTTCGAGTACACCGTAGATGTACTTCATTTTCTGTTTCTCTTTCAATTGCAAAGCATATTCGGAAACTTTCATCCGTTTCCCTTTTCCGTGTTGACCCGGACCGTAGGGACGGCGTTCCATGAATTTGTTCGCTTTGCTGCTGAGGGCAATTCCCAGTTTACGGGATTGCTTTACCACTGAACCGGTATTACGTGCCATTCTGTTTTAACTTTCTTTGATTTTAAAAATTACACTCTGCGACGTTTCGGAGGACGGCATCCGTTGTGCGGGATCGGAGTCATATCGCGAATGATGGTCACTTCAAGACCTGCGACCTGTAATGCTCTGATCGCTGCTTCGCGTCCTGAACCGGGACCTTTCACGAATACTTCCACTTTCCGAAGGCCGAGATCATACGCTTCTTTCGCGGCTGCTTCAGCGGAGACCTGCGCAGCGAACGGAGTGTTCTTGCGGGAGCCTTTGAAAGCATTCTTTCCTGCAGATGACCAGGCGATCGTGTTGCCGTAGGTGTCCGTGATAGTGACAATAACGTTATTGAACGTTGCTTTCACATACACTTTACCGTTCACGTCAACGTGAATTTTCTTTTTCTTTTTTGCCGCAACTGTCGGCGCTGCTTGTTGTTTAGCCACAATATTCCTTTCAGAGAACTAATTACTTCTTAGCGATTGCTTTTTTCTTTCCTGCAACGGTCTTACGTTTTCCTTTACGCGTACGGGAGTTGGTCCGTGTGCGCTGTCCCCGAACCGGCAGACCTTTACGATGACGCAGTCCGCGGTAAGCACCGATATCCATCAAGCGTTTGATGTTCATCTGGTTCTCGGCACGAAGTGCACCTTCGGTCTTATAATCTGTTTGGATGATCGTACGGATCTTGTTGACCTCTTCATCGGTCAACGAACCGATCTTCTTGTTCTCATCCACCCCTGCTTTTGCAAGGATCTCTTTGGAGATGGTATCACCAATTCCGAAGATGTAGGTCAATCCGATCACGGACCGTTTATTTTTTGGTAAATCGACGCCAGCGATACGAGCCACTGAATACTCTCCTAAATTTTAACCTTGACGTTGCTTGTGTTTTGGATTTTTCTTGCAAATGACCATCACTTTGCCTTTGCGGCGGATGATCTTGCAGTTCTCACAGATCTTCTTTACTGATGCACGAACTTTCATTGTCTTCCCTTTAACTCTTATTTGTAGCGATACGTTATTCTGCCCTTTGTCAAATCATACGGTGAAAGTTCCACCGTTACTTTGTCTCCGACCAGAATCTTGATATAGTGCATTCGCATTTTGCCGGAGATGTGCGCCAGAATCTCGTGACCGTTGTCCAGTTTCACTCGGAATGAAGCGTTGGGCAAAGTATCGGAGATCACTCCGTCAATTTTTATCGCGTCTTGTTTGGCCATTAATTATAGATAGTTAACACTTCTGCTTTGCCTTTGCGAACCACGATCGTATACTCAAAGTGTGCTGAAGGTCTTCCGTCTTGTGTCACGATCGTCCACCGGTCCGCTGCCGTCATCACTTTGAATGTTCCTGCGTTCACCATCGGTTCGATTGCCAGGGTCATTCCCTCTTTCAATACCGGTCCTTTACCTGCTTTTCCGTAGTTGGGAACCTGCGGATCTTCGTGTAATTCTCTTCCAACCGCATGCCCTACAAGGTCCCGCACCACTGAAAACCCTTCCGCTTCTACATACGATTGAACGGCATTGGCAATATCACCGATCTTATTCCCTTCAATCGCCTGCTCCACTGCTCGGTCCAACGATTCTTTCGTCACTTTCATCAACCGTCTCTTCTCGTCATTCACTTCTCCTACAGGAAATGTGAATGCTCCGTCACCGTAAAACCCATTCTTCAAAGCGCCAACATCGATCGATACGATCTCACCCTCACGCAAGACTCTTTTTCCCGGGATCCCATGAACAACTTCACTGTCGATCGAGATGCACAACGTTGCCGGAAAAAGATTCCTTGGATCGGAACCGTAACCTTTGAACGCCGGCAGAGCGTTGCAGCTCCGAATATAATCTTCCGCCATCGCATCAAGTTGAGACGTTGATACACCAGGCTTTATCTGCGTACCGATCAACTTGATCACATCCCCGACGATCCTGCTGCTTTCACGCATCAACTCAATCTCGGCAGGGGTTTTAATACTGCTTGCCATTACCGTCCGATACGGCCCTTGATCTTACCGCTCTTCATGAATCCATCATAATGACGCATCATCAAATGAGATTCGATCTGCTGCAATGTATCCAACGCAACGCCGATGGAGATCAACAAACTTGTACCGCCGAAGAATGATGCAAAACTTGAAGTGATACCGAACTTCACCATGAACGCCGGCAGGATCGCAATGATCGCCAGGAAGATCGAACCGGGAAGCGTAATCTTTGTCAAAATGTTGTCGATGAAATCAGATGTATGCTTACCGGGACGAATACCGGGAATAAATCCGCCGTTCTTCTGCATATTGTCAGCAACATCATTCGGATTGAAAGCAATGGCAGTATAGAAATACGTGAAGAACACGATCATCAATCCATAGAAGAATGAATAGGTCAATGATGTATAGCTGAAATATCCGGCAATTGTACTGACAAATTCACTCTCCGGGAAAAAGGTCAAGATCGTACTCGGAATGAACATCAATGATTGCGCAAAAATGATCGGCATAACTCCGGCTGTATTGACGCGCATCGGAATGTACTGAGTGACACCGCCGTAGACTTTGCGGCCGACAAGACGTTTTGCATACTGTACAGGAATTCTTCGGGTCCCCTGAGTGACCATGATAACACCGGCGACGATCAATAACATCAATCCCCAGATGATCAGCTCAATAATAATGGGTCGTGCGCCTGAACTGACCAGTTGAAGTTCATCAAGCACTGCGTGCGGGAATCGTGCAATGATTCCGATAAATATGATGAGCGAAATACCATTTCCCAGTCCGCGTTCAGTGATCTGCTCGCCGAGCCACATCATGAACATTGTGCCTGCCGTCAGGAAGATCATCGTGCTGAATGAGAAGAACAGTCCATGAACCTCAGCCGGAACGATGGGAAGACCATTCGCATTCAAACTTCCCAGACGTACACTGACGCCCCATGCCTGCAGCAAAGCGATGACCACTGTGCCGATACGCGTATACTGATTGATCTTCTTCCTTCCGGTCTCTCCTTCTTTCTGGAGTTTCTGGAAGAACGGGATCACTGCACCGAGCAGCTGAATGATGATCGAAGCACTGATATACGGCATGATCCCAAGCGCAAAGATCGCTGCATTATGGAATGCACCGCCGACGAAAAGATCATATAATCCGAAGAGTGTATTATCTGTTTGATTTCGCATCGCCGCAGCAAGCACGCCTGCATCAACGCCCGGAAGAGTGATATGCGCACCGACTCTCACCACGATCAACAGACCGACGGTGAAGAGCAACCGCGTGCGCAGCTCTTCGATCTTGAAGATATTTCTGAAACTTTCCGTGAATTTACTCATTGATATTCAGATTAAGTTAAGACGCAACTTTTTCGTTTGAGATTTCTTTTGCAGATCCGCCTGCCTTCTCGATCTTCTCGATGGCGGATTTGCTGAACTTGTGCGCTGTAACGGTAACTTTTGCCTTCAATTCTCCGTTGCCGAGGATCTTCACCGGTTCACGTTTGTTGGAAACCGCACCGATCTTCACAAGCACTTCCGGTGAGACGATACCATCGGTGATCTTCTTATCGTCCACCAATTTCTGGATGAGATCGATGTTGACAACTGCATACTCAACACGGTTGCGGGGTGTAAAACCGAATTTAGGCAGGCGCCGTACAAGCGGCATCTGACCGCCTTCAAAATTCCTTTTCAGACCGGAACCTGAGCGTGATCCCTGACCTTTGTGTCCGCGTGTTGACGTTCCGCCGTGTCCTGAACCTTGTCCGCGACCGATACGTTTCTTCTTTTTGCGTGAGCCTGCTGCGTATGTTAAGTTGCTGAGAATATTTGGCATTACTGTCTCCTGTGAAGTACTATCGCCCCGGAGCCGGAGCTCGCATCTTCAGAATTTAAATTATGATTTGACTTCTTCGACCGATACCAGGTGTCTGACCTTATTGATCATTCCCAGGATCTGCGGTGTCTCGGTATGGATGACCGAATAATTCGGACGGCCGAGACCGAGAGCTTTAATTGTTGCTTTGTGTTTTGCCAGCGTATCGATGATGCTGACCTTCTGCGTAATTTTTATTTTTTTCGGCGCTGCCATTGTCGCTCACACTAAATTAAAGATCGATTAATTTTGAAAAAGTTCTTGAACGGAGATACCGCGTTCTGCAGCGACCATCCGTGCATCTCTCATGGAGAGCAGCGCGCGCAATGTTGCTTTCACAACGTTGTGCGGATTTGCGGAGCCCATTTGCTTCGTCAGAATGTCCTTCACTCCTGCCATCTCAAGAACAGCGCGAACTCCGCCGCCGGCGATCAAACCGGTTCCGGGAGCTGCCGGACGAAGAAGGACCTTGCCTGCTCCGAATTTTCCGAGAGCGTCATGGGGAACGGTGCCATTGATCAGCGGCACTTTCACGACATTCTTCTTCGCATCATCGGTCCCTTTGGAGATCGCATCAGCAACTTCATTTGCTTTGCCGAGTCCGATACCAACATATCCATTCCCGTCTCCGACAACGACGATCGCGTTAAAACTGAAACGACGTCCGCCCTTCACCACTTTCGCAACGCGGTTGATGTGGACCAGTTTATCTTTCAGATCGAGATCACTTGTTTTAATTCGAGCCAAGGTAAATCCTCACAATTTAATATTTTATTCGTTACAAGTTGTTGCTGTCGTGCCAGGATTCGAACCTAGATTAACGCCTCCAAAGGGCGCTGTCCTGCCATTGGACGACACGACAATTGGACAGCACGACACACAAGCGTTAAAATTTCAGTCCGCCTTCGCGCGCACCATCGGCAAATGCTTTCACACGTCCATGGTACAGATAACCGTTACGGTCAAATACGACAGCGCTGATGTTCTTTTCGATAGCCTTCTTTGCAAGCAGTTTGCCGACCAATGTGCTCTGAGCTGTTTTGGTCTTCACTGCCGCAACTTCCTCTTTCACTTCTTTTGAATTCGTTGACAATGCAACGAGCGTCTTACCGGTCGTATCATCGATGATCTGACCGTAGATATCATTCAGACTGCGATAGACGGAAAAACGGGGACGTTCCACCGATCCGAACACTTTTTTTCGGATGGTCTTTTTGATATGCAAACGTCTTTTGGTAGTGTCTTTTTTAATCATAATCTCAATTCACAAAGTTATTATTTCGAGCTTGCCGCTGTTTTACCGGCTTTACGACGGAGCACTTCACCCTCGTATTTCACGCCTTTGCCTTTATACGGCTCAGGAAGTTTGAAGGAACGGATCTTCGCTGCTACAAGACCGACGAGCTGCTTATCGAAACCGCTGATAAGGATGCTTGTCTGTGTCGGTGTCTCGATCTTCACTGTCTCGGGAGCACGGAAAATGATCGGGTGGGAGAATCCGAGTGCAAGCGCAAGATTCTTCCCCTTCATTTCCGCCTTATAACCGACACCGACGAGTTCCAATTTCTTGGAGAATCCTTCAGCAACACCCTTCACCATGTTCGCAACGTTCGCACGGGTCGTTCCGTGGATCGCACGGTTCGCACGTTCTTCCGTCTTACGGGTGATGGTCACTTCGCTGCCTTTGATCTCGACGCCGACATTCGGGTGAAGTGTTTCTTTCAACTCGCCGTTTTTTCCCTTCACGGTGACGATACCGTTATTCACGGTGATCGTGACTCCGCTCGGAACTGTGATAAGTTTTTTACCTATACGTGACACGTTCTAAACTCCTTTTACCAGATTAGGCAGAGCACTTCTCCGCCGACATTTTCTTTACGTGCTTGTTTATCGGACATCAAACCTTTTGACGTTGATACGATCGCGAGACCGAGACCGTTGCTGACGCGCGGAAGATCCTCCACCTGACGATAGACACGGCGGCCGGGGGTGCTGACGCGGCGCGAACCTTTGATCACATTGGAGCCCGCATAATATTTCAATGCGATACGGATCACTCCCTGTTTATCATCGGTGACGACATCCCATTTATTGATGAGCTTATTCTCAGCAAGGATGCGGGTGATCTCCTTCTTCACATTGGAAGCCGGGATCTCTACTTTTTTATGTTTCGCCTGGATCGCATTGCGAAGGCGAGTAAGATAATCTGCAATTGGATCTGAATGAGCCATTCTGAATCGTTCTCCTAAAAGTTACCAGCTTGCTTTCGTAAGACCTGGGATTTTTCCTTCGTGTGCTAATTTTCGGAACGCCATACGACCAAGACCGAATTTTCTGAAATACCCGCGCGAGCGGCCGGTCTGGAAGCAGCGGTTATGCAGACGAACAGGATTGCTGTCCCGCGGAAGCAGACGCACTGCATCCATATCGCCTTTTTCGATCAACTCTTTACGAAGAGCAGCATACTTTGCTACCAATTTTTCACGGCGTTTCTGACGCGCAATTGAACTGAGTTTTGCCATAGAGTTCCTTCTTAACTTACTTTCGCTACTGGTTGTTCACGTTTGACGAACGGAACGCCGAACAATTTCAGGAGTTCCATTGCTTCCATATCCGTATTTGCTGTTGTTACAAAAGTGATGTCCATACCGGAGATCTTTGTCACACGGTCTGCATCAATTTCAGGGAAGATGATCTGTTCTTTGATACCAAGAGTGTAATTACCGCGTCCGTCGAATGAACGATCGGAGATACCGCGGAAGTCGCGGATCTGCGGCATTGCAAGGCTGATCAGTCTGTCCATGAATTCATACATCATCGCGCTGCGCAGTGTAACGCGTGCACCGATGGGAAGATTCTGACGGAGTTTGAAATTCGAGATAGCTTTTTTTGCTTTGGTGATCGCAGCTTTTTGTCCGGTGATCGTTTCGAGTTCTCCGACCGCTACATCAAGCAATTTTGCATCCTGCGTCGCTTGTCCAACGCCGATATTCACGGAGATCTTCTCAAGTTTCGGTACCTGCATGACGTTCTTATAGTTGAACTGTTTCATCATTGCAGGGATGATCTCTTTCTTGTATTTCTCTGCGAGACGCGGATAGACACCCGCTTCACGGACGCCGGGTCCTTTTTTCTCTTCTTTTTGCTGTTTCTTCTCTTTAGCCATTGTAGTTTCTCATTAGTGTGATACGTTATCCGCGTACCACCGATTGTGGAATTAGAACATTTCGCCGCTCTTCTGAGCGACACGCATAACTTTTTTCTTACCGCTCACTGCATCCTTCGTGCGCGAGTATCCGATACGGGTCTTTTCACCCGACTTCGGATCCTTCAGCATCACATTGGAGGAATGGATCGGTGCTTCTTTCTGCACAACGCCGCCCTGAGGATTGCTCTGCGAGGGACGCGTATGGCGCTTCATGATGTTCACGCCTTCCACGATCACACGGTTCTTTTCGGGGAACACTTTCAGCACTTTGCCTTCTTTGCCTTTGGAGTTCCCTGAGATGACGACAACGATATCATTTTTCTTTACATGCATGACTTATTCTCTTTCTGAATTACAATACTTCGGGTGCAAGGGAAACGATCTTCATGAATTGGCGTTCGCGAAGTTCGCGGGCAACCGGTCCGAAGATACGTGTGCCGCGCGGTTCGTTCTGCTGATTGATCAGCACCACAGCGTTCTCGTCAAAGCGGATATAGGAACCGTCCTTACGGCCGATCTCCTTGGTCGTGCGCACGACAACAGCGCGTGACACTTCCCCCTTCTTCACACCGGCGCCAGGGATGGCGGATTTCACCGACACCACAACGAGGTCTCCGACGGAAGCATAACGGCGGTCATGGCCTCCGAGCACGCGAATGCAACGGACCTTCTTTGCGCCTGAATTATCTGCTACAACTAAATTGGTTTCTTCTTGGATCATTGTCGTCTCCGAACTGTCGTACGTCTATCGTTCAATTATTTCGCTTTGGTCACGATCTCTACCAAGCGCCAGCGTTTCAGCTTGCTCAGTGGACGTGTTTCCATGATCTTCACGGTATCACCTACACCGGCTTCGTTCTTCTCATCATGAGCATAGAATTTTGTCGTCCGCTTGAAATACTTCTTGTAGAGCGGATGGGCAACCTTGCGCTCGATGGCGACAACGATGCTCTTGGTCATTTTGCTGCTGACGACTTTTCCGGTTCTGGTCTTACGATTATTTCTTGTTTCCATTGAGTTTTCTCTTCTCTTACTTTGCTGCAACGTTTGATTTGCCGAGTTCACGTTCGCGAATGATCGTTTTCATTCTCGCGATGTCCTTGCGAAGCGATGTAAACTTAGACGTGTTTTCAACCTGACTGGTCGCTTTTTGGAACTTCATGGTGGACAATGCTTCGAGGTTCTCCTCGATGCGCTTGTTCAGTTCCTCATTGGTCATCTGTTTTATTTCAAGTGCTTTCATGTTCTCTTCCTTACGCTACAAGGTCAATACGTGTAACAAACTTTGTTTTAATCGGAAGCTTATGCGTTGCAAGCTTCAATGCTTCCTGAGCAACTTCTTTATTGATGCCGCCGACCTCGAACATGATGCGTCCCGGTTTCACGACGGCGACCCAGAATTCCGGAGCACCTTTACCGCTACCCATACGGGTCTCTGCGGGCTTCTTTGTCACCGGTTTGTCCGGGAAGATACGGATCCAAAC
>CALROS020000021.1:0-10227 GCA_943369855.1 Chitinophaga pinensis
AGATCACGATCATCGCCGGCGGTGTTGAAGAGGGTGGGAACTTCGGGATCTATAATAGTGCATTCATCTTTGAGGACGGCAAGGTCCACACGGCGCACCGCAAGAATTATCCTCCGACCTACGGTATGTTCGAAGAGATGCGGTACTTCAGTCAAGGGAAGGATGTCCGGGCGTTCAGTTCGAAATGGGGTAAACTCGGCATCCTCATCTGCGAGGATATGTGGCATCTACCGCTGCCGTATATTCTCGCCCAGGATGGTGCCAATGTCATCATCAGTCTCACAGCAAGTCCTACCAGAGTTTCAGGAACGTCAGAAGAACTTTCCACAGCAACCGTCAATCACGAACAGCACCGCGCATATGCACGGCTGCTGTCAAGCTATGTCGTCTTCGCCAATCGTGTCGGAATTGAGGACGGAGTCAATTTTTGGGGCGGGTCCCAGATCGTGGGACCGAACGGGGATACCATCGTCAAAGCAGAATTGTTCAAGGAAGAACTCATCTATGCAACGGTCGATGAGAATGAGATCCGCCGGGCACGGCGTTTTTCGCGTCATTTCATCGATGATTCACCGCAATTCACGATCCAACAGCTAAAAAACTCTTTGAAACGAAATACTTAGTGAGTATTTTTGCAATCATTAACTAAATAACGAGGTAGTGGTATGACCACAGAATATAAAGAACCGGGACCGGTTCTCGATCATGATAATCCATTTGAATCCATGATGCAGCGCTTCGACAAAGCCGCGGAGATCCTTCAATTGGAAAAAGGTGTGTACGAATATCTGAAGACCCCGGTGAAACAAGTCACCGTCTCCATTCCGATCCAGATGGATAACGGACAGGTCGAGATCTTCGAAGGACACCGTGTAGTGCACAACGACATTCTCGGACCGTCCAAAGGCGGCATCCGGTATGCACCGGATGTGAATATCGACGAGGTGAAAGCTCTTGCTGCGTGGATGACTTGGAAGTGCGCACTGCTGAACGTTCCGTTCGGCGGAGCAAAAGGCGGAGTGAAATGCGATCCCACAAAATTGACACAGGTGGAATTGGAAAAGATCACACGCCGCTACACCGCGAACATGATGGAAGTGTTCGGCGATGATAAGGACATTCCTGCACCGGATATGGGAACGAATGAACAGACCATGGCATGGTTGATGGACACGTACTCCATGCACATGCGCAAAACGGTCAGCGGTGTCGTTACCGGAAAACCGCTGCTCATCGGCGGATCCATCGGTCGTCGTGAAGCGACCGGACGCGGCGTGATGATCGTTACGCTCGGCGCAATGGAAAAACTAGGATTGAAACCGAAAGATACGACCGTTGTTGTTCAAGGATTCGGCAACGTCGGTTCCATCTCCGCTCAGTTGATGAAGATGCAGGGATGCAAAGTTGTCGGTATCTCCGATGTCACGGGCGGTTACTACAACAAACGCGGCATCGACATCGAAAAAGCACTCGACCATGTTGCGAAGAACAAGACCCTCGGCGGATTCGACGGCGCGGATAAGATCACCCAGGCGGAACTCCTTGAACTTGACTGCCAGGTGCTCATTCCGGCAGCGAAGGAAGATCAGATCACTCCTCACAACGCCGGAAAGATCAAAGCAAAGCTCATCACCGAAGGAGCGAACGGACCGACGACGGCCGGTGCAGATCCTATCCTGAATGACCGCGGTATCATCGTCATTCCCGATATCCTTGCGAATGCCGGTGGAGTTACCGTATCGTACTTCGAATGGGTTCAGAACCGCGTCGGTTATTTCTGGTCGTTGGACCGTGTGAACCGCCGTCTCGAACGGATGATGAAAACATCCTTCGACAATGTCTATGAGACAGCAGCAAAGCACAAAGTACCGCTTCGCATCGGTGCCTATATTGTTGCGATCGATAAAGTTGCACGGACATTGAAGATCCGCGGTATCTACGCATAATGTTCATCATCCGGCGGAATATATTGCTCTTGTTCATCCTCAGTGCAATATGTTCTGCCGGTGAAGATCACACGCGGACCGATAAAGATGTGATGCTCAGGATCTGTGATTCGTTGATGTCATCAGTTTCAGATGATGTAAAGAGTTTTCCGAATATAAGTCTCTCTTCATGGAATGATTCAGCAGCAGCATATCTTCAACCGTATCTGGTACAGGGTCTGATCAAAAGGAATATTCCTGTATTTCTAAAAACTGATTCAACCAGGGCGACCCTTGAACTTCATGTTCTGGGGTCGTCTGTTTTTTACGGGGAAGTTTTCACCGAATCCTTCTTCGGAGAACGCAAATGTGAACGGACCGTTTCGATGACAATGCTCGGAACCGTCTCAACGAATGCAGACGGAAAAGTTCTCTTCTCGCATTCATATTCCGTTTCACTCACCGATACCGTTGCGTATTCATCCGTTGAACAATTATCCGCATCGGCTGTTCCATCCGCTCAGTATAAAATGCCGCAATTATCGCTCTTCGATTCCGTGTTGGAACCAGCCATTGTCACCGTAGCTTCCGGGATCATTATTTACCTTTTCTTCACCATCCGCAGTTGACCGCCGGTATCCTCCTATGATGATCAATTTCAAAAAGGCGGTCGCCTCCATTCTTGTCGTTACATTCCTGATAATCGCAGAGATCATTTTACATGCAATTCCTCGAGGAACGCCGGAGGAACCACATGACTCGCCACGGGTCGATTCAACATACACCGTCACGTTTTTGGCGTTCGGTGATGTGAACCTCGGCAGGACCGTCGGTCAGAAGATCCTCAAGATCGATGTTCATTACCCGTTCGAACATTATCATATCTCCGATGATTCGGCTGATATTGTCTTCGCCAACCTGGAATCACAGGTATCAGACCAAAAAGGGGAGACCGGCCATCCGAAGTTCAATCTGATCTTCACTGCACCACCCGAAGCAGTGACGACACTCAAAGCATCGGGAATCGATATCGTCTCTACGGCGAACAATCATGCACTGGATTACGGTATGGAGGCTCTCTTTGAGACAGCAGACCGCCTCCAAAAAGCGAACATTACGTTCGTTGGAACGTCTAAGGATAAAGAAACTCTCTTCCGGCCGCTGATTTACAGGAAAAACAACATAAAATTTGCTATCTTTGCTGTGTCATCGTTCGTGAATATGACATTCAACGGATGGAGAGACCACGTTGCGACACCGGATACTGCAGCACTGCTTGAACAGATCCACAGGATCCGTGATTCCGTTGATGTGATCATCATGAGTTACCACGGCGGCACGGAGTATATCGATCAGCCGATCAAAAAAGTGAAGGATTTCGCTGACTGGTGCGCTGACAACGGTGTCGATCTCTTTTTAGGACATCATCCTCATGTTACGTATGGAATCGTCAAACGGGGGAGAACGATCATTGTCCATTCGCTCGGCAATATGATCTTCTTCCAGCCGCAGCATTATTGGACACAGCGGAGCTACGGGGTAAAATTTCTGATCAACAAGAACTCACAGGGAACACGCATCGAAGTGGACCGGTTCCTTCCGGTGAATGTTTCGATGCAGACAAAACGGCTGACGGATACGACGGAGATCCAAAAATTATTCCGACGGACACAGCAATTATCGAATTTCGACCTAACTCAGTATTGGAATTAATGTGAAGAACGCGAATACACTCTATATCATCCTCGTTGCGGCTGCAGTATCACTCATTGTTGGTGCATGCTCTTCAACAGAAGAGATCGCTTCAATGACCGTTGAAGAACGATTTGTAAAAGCCAAGGCAGCTTTCGACGACGGGAATTATCTTGAAGCGGTCGAAGATTTCAAAGCGATCACCGTCCAGTCCCAGGGAAGTGAATTCGGCGATGACGCTCAATACTATCTTGCCGAGTGCCGGTTCAAACGCGGTGAATACATTCTTGCATCAGCGGAATATGACAACCTTGTCCGGCTGATGCCGGGAAGTCCGTTCGCAAATGCCGCGCGGTATAAACGGGCAGAATCATACTATCAACTTTCTCCCAAACCCCAGCTTGACCAGAAATATACACGCTATGCACTCGATAATTTTCAAACCTACGTAGAATTCGCACCGACCGACAGTCTGGTCGCCGATGCAACCGCAAAGATCCAGGAACTCACGCTGAAATTATCACAAAAGATGTTCGAAGGGGGGAAATTATATTTCCGCCTCGAATATTACAAAGCGGCAATAGCGTATTTCGATAAACTCATTCAGGATTATCACGATTCTCCGTTCACGGATGACGGACTATTGTGGAAAGCCAAAAGTCAGAACGCACGAAAGGATTTTTCGGGAGCCGTGCAGACCTTGGATGAACTGACAACGAAATTCCCCGCAACCGATCTGAAAGAGGACATCGCGGAACTGCAGAAGAAGATTGCTGAGGACGAAGCGGATTATAAAGAAGACCAGAAGAAACGCCAACTGACGATAACAGAATGAACCAAGAACTTCCGTTACGGCCGCATCAGGCAGGCATGACCCAGCTTGTCCTGCCGAACGATACGAACCAGCTCGGCAATCTGCTGGGCGGCCAGCTCATGCATTGGATCGATCTTGTGGCGGCGATCGCCGCTGCACGTCATGCCCACCACATCTGTGTAACGGCATCGGTCGATGATCTGAACTTTCTCCACCCGGTGAAACTCGGTGAAGTGGTGACACTGCTCGCCTCGGTGAACAGAGTGTTCAATACATCCATGGAGGTCGGCGTTAAAGTGTTGTCGGAAAATCTTCTGACCGGCAATGTGAAACATGCCAACTCAGCCTATCTCACGTTCGTTGCGCTGGACAAGGATGGAACTCCGATGAAAGTACCGCAGGTCCCCGTGACAACAGAAGAAGAACAACGCAGATTCGAAGAGGCAATGCACCGCAGGGAACTGCGCTTATCCCGCCGAAAAAAATTACTCACTTAAAACGATCAATTGTGGATTCACCAACGGGGAATTTGTTAGCTCGATTACGAACCATCCCGGCATTGGTGTCTCTGCTGACATTCTCCATTCCCGCACCGTCGGAATCACAGATCAAGCAGATCAGTTCCCTCGGCATTGTTCAGTCATTCGAATTCCCCGTCACGGTATCCCATCCGGTACTCTTCCGGTATTCGTCCGCCCGTGTTCCCGATCTGCTCTGGTATGAGAGGGATTCATCCAACTTTGTCACTGTACGGAACAACGGAAAAGGAAGATTCTCCGACCGAAAGGTCATCGGAAGATCGAACAGTGTCACATCGTTCGTGACCGGGAATATCAACGATGACGGACTTGATGACATCGTTGTGGTCCACCGTGACCAGAATCAGATCGAACTGCTGGTAAGCCGTCGCAGCGATTCTACGTACCGCTCCTCATCCTACAATGTGAATTTTTATCCGGAACATGCGGTCATCGGCGATCTGAACAATGACCGCATCGCCGATGTGATGAGCTATGGCAAGGTCTCGTCCGGTGTCAGTTATCTTCAGGGGACCGGGAACGGAAAATTCCTTGCCGCCAAAACGTTATTCGAGAATATTCCCGTGAACGATCTATCGCTTGTGGCGCTCAACGGCGATAATCTCGTTGATGTGGCGGTGAATAACTGGCTGACCAACGAAACGGTCCTGTTCCTTGGACTCGGGAAACTGAAATTCTCGGAACAAACTGTCCTCTCCTTTGCCGAGGACAGTGTCCATATCCAATTCCTTGATGTGAATAACGATCATCTCTCCGATGTTGCGATCTCATCCGCGAAGGATAAGACACTGCAGATACTCGAAGGGGACGGTCTCGGCAATTTTTCCTTCTCGCAGGCGCTGCCGCTCTATCATCTCCCGTCGGAGATCGTGAAAGCGAATTTCCGTTCCGCTTCATCTGCCGATCTGGTGATCGCTGATGCCGGAGCACAATTATTCTCCCTTATCCTGAATAAGAATGACGGGAATTTTTACGATGAGATCATTTACGGTCTCAAGCAGGGGACAAGAACGGTCCTGTGCGGCGATCTGAACGGTGATAAACTTTCCGATATGATGCTCCTGTCCGCGAACGGGACCTCATATGAGATCATCTGGAATTCTCAGAGCAATATCACGCGCGAAGGACAGGAGATCTCATTTGCGGCGGGACTTCATCCGACCAATCTTTCCGTGATGGATCTGAATAAGGACGGCAGCGATGATATTGTCGTCTGCAATGAGAACTCATCCTCAGTTTCGCTGTTCCTCTCATCGAAGAGCACATATTTCTCCGGACAGATCACGTTGGAAACACCCGAACAGCCGTTGGCTGTTTCACTCTATGGTAAGAGTGATTCTTCCATTACACTGTATTCCACCCATCAGGAGACACCGAAGATCTCATTGATCACCCTTCGCAACGAATCCGATTCCCTCGCCACACTGACCGGTGATATCGAACAGTTCTCCATTCCGCTGCCGGACAAACCGACGACGGTCCTTCCCGATGTCTCGTATATGGAAAAAGGTATTTCCCTCTATGCTTTCATGGCGTCGTCCACCAATTCCATTGTATTCTATCAGCAGGTGAAGGGGACCCGGTTCCTCACCCGCAGTCTTGTCCCGCTCATTCCCTCCAAGTTCATCTATTCCACCATCAACGATCTGAACGGGGACGGAAAGACCGATCTTGTGTACGTCTACAGCGATGACAAGATCCAGGCGACCAAGTTCGGGATCACGATGAACGATACCTCCGGTAATTTCAAGGGGCGCATCTTCACCGCTGAATTATCCGATTCAACGAACAGAAAAGCATTTGTGATCACGGATGATTTCAACGGCGATCAGATGAAGGATATTCTGGTATTCACGTCGCCGGAGAACAAACTCCGCATAGCACTCGGCAATAAGGAGACCACCTTCGGACCGTTCGACGTGATCACATCCGATATGAATATCAAAGCTCCGGAACAGCTGCAGCAGTACGATTTTGATAATGACGGCAATCTTGATATTTTATACCACGACCGTGCGTCATCCGAATTGCGTCTCTATCGCGGAAAAGGGAACGGAAGATTCTTTCCGCCGGTGCGGATCGCGGATATTCCGAAAGAATCGGTCTTCCGCTGCGGTGATTTCAACGGCGACAGCGCAGCGGATATCGTCTACACAAATCCATTCGATGCATCGATCACTGTGATCTACGGGAACTAGGCTATGAAATTGACCATCCTGATCATATGCTGTGCTGCGATCCTCTCTGCGCAAACGGAGAATATCAAATGCGGTACATTTGTCAATGTGCGGACCTCCATAGAGAATAGAAGACTGAAGATCACATCGCCGTATTCCGAGACACGCCCTTCGCTGGCCGCATCAGTGCTTACCAAAAGTCAAAAGATCAGGATCCATTACGATACGACCGGAACGAATCAGCCGGCGATGGTCACACCGTCCGGTGTTCGAATACCGAACTCATACAAACAATTCATCGATACGCTCAGGGTACTGCTGGACTCTGTCTGGAATACCGAGATCGAGCAATTCGGATTCGAAGCGCCTCCGTCAGACAGCGCACGGGGCGGCGGACCCGAATACGATTTTTATGTTATCGATCTCGGTGCAGGATATTTCGGTCAGACCATATGGGAGACCTCCTATCCAATCGGTCCGACGAAGATCAATCAGCAGTATCCCAGTTTCATCAATATTGATAACGACTGTGGGGCAGGCTTCCGGACCAAAGGAGTGCAGGCAATGATGGCAACGACCGCTCATGAATTCCATCATGCAATTCAGGTGGGCGGTTCCGGTGTTTGGGAAGATCAGCAATTCTTCTTTTATGAAATGTGCGCAGAAGCAATGGAGAATAAGGTATTTAGAGATGCAAACGATTACCTGATCGATGTGAGGACATATTTCACCAATTTTTCTACGTATCCGTTGTTCACAAAATATTCCCAAACAACTCCGGGATATGAAAGAGCGATATGGGGAATATTTCTTATGTCGAAATACGGTACCGGCATCATGAAAGATCTTTGGTCCGGTGTTCGCACTGAACGACCGGTTCCGGCGATGAACACCGTACTGAACAATTATTCTACGACGGTGCAGAGGGAGTTTGCCGATTTCTCATTCTGGAATTTTTTTACCGGATACCGCGCGGATTCTGCTCGTTATTATCCCGAAGCAAAAAGATTACCTGTTGTATCATTTGCACAGGTGCTTAATGCATCTTCGGGGGTTCAGGATCAATCGATCCTGCAGAAAAGTTTTGTGGTCAGCTACTACAAGATCTCCCGCGGGAGTGATTCTGCATTCTGTTTCATCGCCAACACGAACATGAATGATGTTTTGACGGACGGACAAAATACCCTTTCCGCAAAATTCTCTTACACGACATCCGCTTCGGCAGGATATCCGCTGATCTCATCATCCATCTACGGGAAATTCATCGCCGACACGCCGCAGTTATGGGCGTATGGGGGATTCGGCAATCAATCTCGCGCCGCGTGTTTCCCCAATCCGTTCAATCCGTCAACCTCATCGCTGCTGATCCCGCTTGATAAATTCGGTGCTCTGGCGGATGCAACATTATCCATATATTCCGCCGTTGATCTCTCTCTTGTCTTTACTGAGACCGCCAAATATATCCCGTTTTCTGGCATACAATATGCAGAATGGAAGGGAAGAGACAACAAAGGAAATTTAGCATCATCAGGTGTGTATCTGTATGTTTTGTCCAAAGGCTCCACAATTGTTAAGGGAAAATTCGCGGTAATTAGATGAAAAAACTGACTTTTAAGTCCGATAATATTGCTAAATTGTACAACCGGAAAGTGATCTTCGAGAAAATATCATTTTCGCTGAATGAAGGGATCGCATTTGCAATTACAGGAAAAAACGGTTCCGGCAAGTCAACGCTGGTAAAGATCCTCTGCGGTGTTCTTTCTCCCACCAAAGGGAAAGTGGAATTCAGTGTTGATGGTTCGATTGTCCCGTATCCCGATTATTATCCTCACATCGGACTTGTTTCACCCTATCTGAACATGTACGAAGAATTTTCCGCAGAGGAGAATTTGAATTTCATTGCGAAGGTGAGAGGACTCGGACCGGATCATGTTGAACGATCTGAAATGCTGTTGAATGAATTCGGCATTTATGAGCACCGAAAGAAGGAAGCGAAGTTCTACTCTTCCGGGATGAAACAACGGTTGAAGTATTGTGCTGCTCTGCTCCATGAACCGTCGATCCTTGTTTTGGATGAGCCTTCGTCAAATCTCGATCAATACGGGATCGCTGCCGTTCGAAAGTTCATGACACTGCAGAAAGAGAAGGGAATCCTCATCTTTGCCACGAATGACAAGGATGATCTGGAATACGCCGATTCCGTGTATTCTGTTGAGGGCGGCAGACGTTGAAATGAGACAAATAATTCGTATTTTAATTACAGCATGATCTTACTGACATCGTATCATATCTTTATCAAGGAATTCGTCTCCGAATTCAGAACGCGTTATGCCATTAATGCGCTGTTGATGTTCGTCGTGACGACACTTTCCATCATTCTCTTTTCCGTCGGTGCAGAATCGCCGCCGCAGGATGTCCTTTCCGGGACATTGTGGATCGTCATCTTTTTCAGCGCAATGTCCGGTTTATCCAGGACCTTTGTAGCGGAGGAAGAACGCGGAACGTCAATGACACTCCGTCTGCTGGTGAATTCCAGTTCCGTCTACATTGGAAAGCTGCTCTATAATTTTTTGCTGATCCTGTTCCTGTCGTTGATCATTGCCGCTTCATATCTGGTCCTGCTGAAAGAATTTTCGGTGAAGTCCTATGATATCTTTTGGATCACCATTGTCCTCGGAAGTGCCGGTTTAGCGAGCGCGTCAACGATCCTTGCCGCCATCATTGCAAAGGCAAATACCAAAGGAACATTGTTCCCGGTCCTCGCGTTTCCGATCCTTCTGCCGCTGCTGCTCACATGCATCAACGCTACGAAACTCTCGACCGAAGGGGCGTTCATGGATGAGGCGATAAAAGAATTTCAGATCCTGATCTCATTCACCGTTGTTATGGTCGCAACATCATTCATCGTATTCGATTTCGTTTGGAAAGATTAAGTCTCTATGAAAACCTGGCTTAAAATTGCAGTAACTGTCTGGCTGACAGGAATTATTATCGCCGGGATTGCGTTCCCCATGGTACGCGTTCCTGCACATTGGTGGGAATTCCCGTTCATTCCCGGTTTGGAAGAGAAGGCGCGGAAT
>CALROS020000022.1:0-10112 GCA_943369855.1 Chitinophaga pinensis
AGAATCGGTGGACATCCCTGTGTTCGTCTATAATGTTCCCGGCAGGACCGGGAGCAACATCAATGCAGAGACAACACTTAAACTCGCGGAACTTCCCGGGATCGCCGGGATCAAAGAAGCATCCGGAAACATCCCGCAGGTGATGGAGATCCTGCGACATCGTCCGGAAAATTTTGTGCTGCTCTCCGGCGATGATGCGCTGACCCTTCCGATGATGTCGCTCGGCGCGGACGGTGTCATCTCTGTGGTCGCGAATGAGGTGCCGCAGGAGTTCTCACAGATGGTTCGGCATTGTCTTGCCGGCGATTTTGCGCAGGCGCGGCTCATCCACGAACGGCTGCTGGACCTGATGAACCTGAATTTCATCGAATCCAATCCGATCCCCGCAAAATCAGCACTGGCAATGATGGGGATGATCACGGAAGCATACCGATTACCATTGACTCCTATGTCACTTGAGCATAAATTCACACTACGCAGAGCATTGGAAGAACTCTCATTAGTGGAGCACGCATGAAACAAAAGGAAGTGGAATCACTACGGCTTTCCGTGGAGAAGGAATTTGAAACCCCTTCCTCATCCGGAATGAAGTGTTTCACTAAATTCCTCACAGCGCTTGACAGTGGTGAAGTGAGGACCGTTGAGAAGATCGACGGTGAATGGATAGTGAACACGTGGGTAAAAAAAGGGATCCTTCTCGGATTCCGCCTCGGTAAACTTCGTCCCGTGAAACATTCGGAACCATTCTCTTTCTTTGACAAACATACTTATCCTGTAAAGGAATTCTCTTCTTCGGACAATGTCCGTGTTGTTCCGGGCGGGACCGCCGTACGGAAAGGGGCTTACATTGCCCCTTCCGTCATCATCATGCCTCCGGCGTATGTGAATGTCGGCGCGTATGTCTCCGCGGGGACGATGATCGATTCGCATGCGCTGGTCGGGTCGTGCGCATTCATCGGGGAGCGTGTTCACCTGAGCGCCGCATCGCAGATCGGCGGCGTGCTCGAACCGGTCGGCGGCATGCCGGTGATCGTTGAGGATGATGTGATGATCGGCGGGAACTGCGGTATCTATGAAGGGACCATCATCAAACGGAGAGCGGTTATCGGCACAGGAGTGATCCTGAACGCATCCACACCGGTCTATGATCTTGTCAACGGTACGATCATCCGGAAAGGAACGAACGGCTCACTGGTCATTCCGGAGAATGCTGTGGTCGTTGCAGGGAGCCGAGCGATCGATTCACGCTTTGCAAAGAACCATGGTCTTTCTCTCTACACACCGCTGATCATTAAATACCGGGATGAGCGGACGGATGCAAAGACTGCCCTTGAATCCGCTTTGCGGTAAGCTTTATCACTGCGGAATAATTTTGTATGTTGATTCAATTCCTGAATCATTCACCATACAAGAGTATCTATGCTGACCATCATCCTGCTGACAGTCTCCAATATATTCATGACGTTCGCCTGGTACGGACATCTGAAGTTCAAGGAAGTTGCGCTGTGGAAGGTCATCCTCATCAGCTGGGGAATTGCTTTCTTTGAGTACTGCCTCATGGTCCCCGCCAACAGATATGGATATGGCACTTATAATGCCGCACAGCTGAAGACCATCCAGGAGATCATCACTCTCATTGTCTTCTCCATCTTCTCGGTTTTCTATCTTAAAGAGGAACTCCGATGGAACTATCTTGTCGGATTTGGACTGATCATCGCTGCGGCATTTTTCATCTTCAAAAAGTGGTGATCGTACCATAAATATTTTTTGGAATATATTTAGGAGAAGAACTTCGCCACTCCCGTCACAAAGTGATGTCTTCGCCAAAGGGATGCCTTCGGCAGAAAACACTAAGACACAAAATCCCACAAAAATATTTTCGGGAAGAGTTTTTTTCACACATTTGTGTCTTTGTGCCTTGGTGGGATCAAAGGGAAAAGTTCTATTTAATTTTTCGTACTTCAAGAAATCGCTTCAGTCCAAAATATCCACCACAGAACTTACAGCCACCACCCCTCATTTCACCGACAGTACACTACCGTTGACCGAATTCAGATTCTGTTCATTCCCTTTTCACTGTATTTTGGGTCAGTTCTTTGAAAAGGACAACAAAATCCGGTTTCTTAAAAATTCTTAAGGTCATTGCTCTCAGAGTGAAACTTCTGTATATTGGAAACCGTAGAAACTAACTCGGTTTCCTACAATATATTTTTGATTCAATCGTCAAACAATGCAGGAAATCTGCATTTTTTTAGGGAACAACGGAAACCGGAAAAACGTTATCGGTTTCTCAAGCAGATTTCAAAGGAGATTACAGTGTCCGATATAGAAATGAGACAACGGATTCTTGACACAGCCAAAGAGCATTTCTTCGCCAATGGGTTCAGCAAGATCACCATGGAAGAATTCGCTCACAGCATGGGCATGAGCAAGAAGACGATCTATAAATTCTTTACCAGCAAAGATGAACTGGTAAAAGAGATCACGAAAGAGAAACTTCACCGAATCAACGCGCAATGTGAGGCGTTCAGGAACGATACCTCAATAGAATTCATCGACCGGATCAAATGCACCATCAATTATCTCACCGAAGAGATGCAGTCCTTGAAGCCTCAGTTCTCCCTCGACATCCAGCGGACCATGCCGGACCTGTGGAAGGAAGTGGACAGCTTCCGGAATGAGAAAGTGATGAACGATTTCGCGCTGATGGTGAAACAAGGGGTCGATCTCGGGATCTTCCGCAAGGATGTGAATGTGCAGGTCTTCGTTCTGATGTACTCCGCTGCGATGCGAAGCATCATCAACCCGGAGATCCTTTCACAGCTTCCGATCAACTTAAGTCAGGCATATCAGGCTGCCGTCACGGTCTTCTTCGAAGGAATGATGACCGACGATGGCAGAAAAAAATATCAGAATAAAATAAACGAACAATCGAAAGAAGAGGTATTAGCATAATGAAACGAACGATCATCATCGCACTGCTCTCAATAGCTGTTCTGGTACAAGCTCAACAGAAACTCTCCCTCACGGTGGAACAGGCCGTGCAGACAGGACTGGAGAACAGCAAGTCTCTGAAATCGTCACAATTCAAAGTGGTCGCTGCCGAAGCGAAGACGACTGAAGCGGATGCTGCAGGTCTCCCTTCACTGAAATTGAACGCGGCCTATACGCGGTTGAGTGATGTTCCCGCAAGTTCCATTCCGAACTTCATCAATCCGTCAGGACCGCCGATCGTGCTCTCGCAGACCGTGCTGAACAACTACACGCTCCGTGCGACCGTTCAACAGCCGATCTTCACAGGAAACAAGATCTCCAGCGCATCCGACATCGCGGACTATTCCTATGAAGCAACGAAACAGGATTTCAGCAAGGATAAAGCGGACCTGATCTTCAACGTGAAGAGTGCATATTGGAATCTCTATCGCGCGAACGAATTCAAGAAAGTGGTGGATGAGAATGTCGGCCAGATCAAAGCACATGCGGTCGACGCAGAGAATATGATGAAGCAGGGACTCCTCACCAACAACGATCTGCTGAAAGTACAGGTGCAGTTATCCGATGCGCTCGTCCGTCAGATCGATGCGAAGAACAATGTGACCCTTGCCATGCTCGGATTGAACAATACGCTCGGACTTCCCCTCTCCACCGAGATCGAGATCACGTCGCAGCTGGAATCGAATCTGACCTCCTCCGTGGATGTGAGCTCACTCGTGAAGAAGGCCGTCGAGAACCGTCCGGAGATCCTCGGGATGAATGCCCGTTTGAAAGCAAGTGAATCCAACCTGACGATCGCTCAGTCCGGATGGTATCCGCAGATATTCCTGGTCGGAAATTATAATTATCTCCGTCCGAACTCCCGCATCTTCCCCACAAAGGATCAGTTCAAAGGGACGTGGGATGTCAGTCTTTCTCTAACATATGATCTCTGGAATTGGAACACCTCCGGCAGCCAGTCTACACAAGCCGAAGCGCAGCTCTCCCAGACCGAACAGACGCTCTCTCAGCTGAAGGACGGCGTATCGCTCGAAGTGACACAGAGTTACCTTGCAGTGAATCAGGCAAAAGAGCGTTCACAGGTGGCGAAAAAAGGAGTGGAACAAGCGGAAGAGAATTACCGTGTGACGAACGAACGCTATAAGAAAGGTTTGAATGTCAATTCGGACCTGCTCGATTCCGAAGTGGCGTTGTTAACGGCAAAATTGAACTATACCCAGTCGCTGGTTGATTTTGAACTTGCGTCCGCCCGGCTGACCAAGTCCATCGGCGAATAAGAATTTCACTTTACCATCATTTAAACCATAGGATAACCATAATGAACAAATATAGAATCATCTCCATCAGTGTGGTGGTGCTCGGGGTCTCCCTCGGCTTCATCATGAAGAATCAGCCGAGCAACGATCCGCAATCGGCCGCTCCCGCGGGAATTTCCACGGCATATTCCGTCTCTGTCGTCACCGCGGCAAAACAGAACGTTACGGAACGGTTCTCCTCCGTCGGGACCATCACCGCGAACAACGATGTCGCCATCATCTCCGAGACACAGGGACGTGTCGTGAAGGTCTACACCGAGGTCGGCGATTATAAAAAAGCCGGTTCCGTCCTGGTCGAAGTGGACAGCGAACTGAAAGAGGCGGCATATAAAGCAGCGAAGGTCTCGTACGAGAAAGCTAAGAATGACCTGACCCGCTTTGAAGAATTGTACAAAGAGAAGTCCATCTCCGATTCACAGATGGAACAGGCACGCTGGGCATTCCAGACCGCTGAAGCGCAGTATATCGTCGCCCGCCGTCAATTGAACGATACGAAGATCACCACACCGATCTCCGGCATCGTTACGGCACGCAATGTGAACGTCGGTTCATTCGTTCAGGGCGCCCCGCAGTCCACGGTCGTTGCGAATGTCGTTGACATCTCGAAATTGAAAGTGAAACTCAATATCGCGGAGAAGGATGTCTTCCGTCTGAAGACCGGCAGCAAAGTGGAGATCACGACCGATGTCTTCCCGAACACCGCATTCACCGGAACCATCACCACCATCTCGGCAAAAGGGGATGAAGCACATACCTATCCCGTCGAGGTCGTGATGGATAATTCCAAACAGCAGCTGAAGGCAGGGATGTTCGCTCATATCACCTTCAATCCGCAGACATCATCCAATGCACTGGTCATTCCCCGCGAAGCGATCGTCGGCAGCATGAAGGATGCAAAAGTGTACGTAGTGAAGAACAATGTTGCGGGCCTCCGCGCTGTCACCGTCGGAAAATCATTCGGCGTTTCCGTTGAAGTGCTGAAAGGACTGAATGAAGGCGAATCAGTGGTCGTGAACGGTCAGAACAACCTTAAAGACAACGCAAGTGTCGTTGTCCGCAAATAATCTTATAAGCACAGAAAGATACTCTCATGACAATTACCGAATTATCCATTAAACGCCCTTCACTGGTCGTGGTGATCTTCACCGTGATCGGCGTGCTCGGATTGTTCAGTTTCAAGATGCTGAACTATGAACTGCTTCCGAAGATGTCCATCCCCGTGGTGACCATCACCACGATGTATCCCGGTGCATCACCGTATGAAGTGGAGAACAATGTCACCAAAACGATCGAGGATGCCGTCTCCGGTATCGACAAGATCGACAACATCCGTTCCACCTCCTTCGAGGGATTCTCCCGTGTGGTGATGGAATTCAAACAGGATGCAAAGATCGATTTCATCGTGCAGGATGCGTCACGGAAAGTGAGCGCGATCGTTTCCAAACTGCCGACCGATGCGAAAGCTCCGACGGTCTCCAAGATCGCATTCGATGAACTTCCCGTTCTTCGTCTCGGTGTGACCAGCCAGATGAATACGCGTGAGTTCTATCAGTTCATCAAGGACCGTATCCAGCCCCGCATTTCGAAGATCGCGGGTGTTGCCCAGGTCGCATTGACCGGCGGTGACGAACGCGAGATCAAAGTGAATGTCGATGCGAATAAGGTCCGCTCATACGGACTCTCCATCCTGCAGGTCGTCGGTGCAGTGCGGAATGCGAACATGGACTTCCCCACAGGAAATATCAAGGACAGCGACCAGCAGTTCGTAGTGCGTGTCGCCGGAAAGTTCAAATCCGTCGAAGATCTGCGCCAGCTGGTGATCGGACGTTCCCGTCAGGGGGGCGATATCCATTTGGAGGATGTTGCCGAAGTGCAGGACGGTATGAAGGACAAAGCACAGATGAACCGTGTGAACGGCGTTACGTCCGTCGGTATGCAGGTGATCAAACAATCCGATGCGAATACCGTGGAAGTGAGCAGACTCGTGAAGCTCGAACTGACGAAGATGCAGGATGAATATAAGGAACAGGGACTCAATTTCGATATCGCTCAGGACGGTTCGCTTTTCACTCTCGACGCCGCTAATGCAGTGAAAGAGGACCTTCTTCTTGCAGTATTCATGGTTGCGATCGTGATGATGCTGTTCCTTCACAGTTTCAGGAACTCACTGATCGTGCTTGTTGCGATCCCGTCATCACTCATCGCCACATTCGGATTCATGTATGCGTTCGGATTCACATTGAACCTGATGACGCTGCTCGCAATGTCGTTGGTGATCGGTATTCTTGTGGACGATTCGATCGTGGTGCTCGAGAATATCTATCATCATATCGAAAAAGGCGAGGAATCACGCACTGCTGCCTTGCGCGGACGTAACGAGATCGGCTTCGCCGCTCTGTCCATCACCATGGTGGACGTGGTCGTGTTCCTTCCCCTATCGCTTGTCGGCGGATTGGTCGGTAACATTCTCCGTGAATATGCTTTGGTGATCGTCGGCGCAACACTGATGAGTCTCTTCGTCTCGTTCACCGTCACACCGATGCTTGCCTCACGGTTTGCAAAACTTGAACGGCTCACCGACCGGACGCTGATGGGAAAATTCGCACTGGCATTCGAGCGGTTCTATCATTCGTTCCAGGAGCTCTACATGAAGGTCCTTCACTGGGCTCTGCAGCATAAGATCCGCGTTGCGGTAGCAACAAGCATCCTGTTCTTTGCATCACTCGCGCTTCCCGCACTGGGACTGATCGGTAACGAATTCATGACCCAGACGGACCGCGGAGAATTCGGTGTTTCCATCGAGATCGAACCGGGAGCCAGTATTGAACATACGAACCAGACAACACTTCAGGTCGAGCGGATCCTTTCCGAGATCCCCGAAGTGAAGAAGGTGTTCTCAGCGGTTGGTGCACAGGAGAACGGAGCATTGACCCTTTCCAGCAGCAACCTCACACAGATGAACGTCGCACTCGTTCCGAAGAACAAGAGGAAACTTTCTACGACACAGGTCGGCGAACTCATCAAAGAGAAAGTGAAGGAGATCCCCGGTGTGAAAGTGTTCGTAGCGCCGATCGGTATCTTCGGTTCGGCGGACCAGGCTCCGATCCAGATCGCTGTTGAAGGGACCGATACAAAGGCGATCCTCGAAGCGGCGGATATCGTGAAAAATGTCATTACAGCTGTTCCCGGCACCGCAGACGTCCGTCTCTCGGCTGAAGCAGGAAAACCGGAACTTCAGATCGAGATCGACCGTGCGAAGATGTCCCAGCTCGGTCTGACCGTGGCCGATGTCGGTTCCACGCTCCGCGTGGCATTGACCGGCGATGATCAATCCAAATTCCGCGACGGGAACAACGAATATGATATCCGCGTGCAGTTCGATGAATTCGACCGGTCACGGACGGATGATGTCGCGGGGATCACATTCGTAAATAACCGCGGACAACAGATCGAACTGAACCAGTTCGCTTCGATCTCATATTCCTCCGGTCCGACAAAACTGGAACGCCGCGACAGGATCGGTGTGCTGTATGTGAATGGACAGGTCGTCGGCCGTCCTGCCGGAACGATCATGGAGGATTTCAAGAAACAGATCGCAAAGGTCCAGCTGCCGCAAGGGATCACGCTGGCATATCTCGGTATGGAGAAACAGCGCGCGGAAGGATTCGGAAGTCTCGGTCTTGCCATGGGTATCGGTATCCTCTTCATCTACCTGATCATGGTGGCACTGTATGATTCGTATGTCTATCCGTTCGTCGTCTTGTTCTCGCTTCCGCTCGCTATGATCGGTGCGATGACCGCACTGGCGATCAGCGGTAAATCACTCAGTATCTTTACCATGCTCGGCATTATCATGCTCATGGGACTTGTAGCGAAGAACGCTATTTTGCTTGTGGACAGAGCAAATCAGATGAGAACAGATAAAGGATTATCCGTCTATGATGCATTGATGGAAGCTGCGCAATCCCGTCTTCGTCCGATCTTGATGACAACATCAACCATGATCTTCGGTATGCTCCCCGTTGCGCTCTCCACCGCATCGGGCGCAGAATGGAAATCGGGTCTTGCCTGGGCGCTCATCGGCGGTCTGACCAGCTCCATGTTCCTGACACTGCTTGTCATCCCTGTTGTCTATATGAAAATGGATGATTGGAAGACACGCATCCCGGCTTTCTTCTCACGCCCCTCAGGCGTTCTGGCGCGTTTCCGCAAGAATGGGACGAACGGTCACAAACCGTCCGTCACCGTGAACGGAGAATTGAAAGGACTGGATGTGAAATAACATCCGAAGAATGCATCAAATCATCATGATCCCCGTAATCGTTATTGATCACGGGGATTTTTTTTGATCTGACAGGAATTTTTCCAAAAATATTTTGTTCTATGTACTACGAAATAATATAATTCCAGCACACTAACCATCGGAGGAACAATGTTACTGACAACAACCAGCTCTGTCGAAGGGAAAAAAGCACTGAAATATCACGGATTGGTGAGCGGCGAGGCGATCCTCGGCGCCAATATCTTCAAGGACCTGTTTGCGGGAATCCGAGACATTGTCGGCGGGCGTTCTGCAGCGTATGAGGAAGAACTGCGGCGTGCAAAGGATATCGCGGTTGATGAGATGCAGCAACAGGCGCGCGCGCTAGGCGCAAATGCCATTATCGGAGTGGACCTGGATTATGAGACGGTCGGGAACGGAACGATGCTGATGGTGAGTGCGTGCGGAACGGCCGTGACGCTGGAGTAATGCTTACGATTTAAGATAATTTTCTATTTTTGAAACATATGTCATTCCCGTCCCAAAGAGATCCCTTCGAGACATGTTCTTGGCGGGAATCCATGAAAATGGACCCCCGATAGAATCACTCGGGGGTGACAACTTTTCAGGACACTAGATTGTCTTCAGCACTTCCACCGCTTTTTCGAGCGCCCGTGCGCGGTGACTCAATTGATTCTTCTCCTCGATGCTCATCTCCGCATAGGAACGCGAGAATCCGTTCGGCACGAAGAGCGGATCATACCCGAATCCCTGTTCCCCGCGCGGTGTCTCGAGGATCGTCCCTTCCACTGCCCCTTCAACGGTCCGTTCGAATCCTTTACCAACGATCGCGATAACTGTGCGGAACTGTGCTTTCCTTCTTCGCGGTGCGACCCCCAGCATGGCGGCGCGGAGCTTATCGCAATTGTCCTGATACGTTGCGGACTCACCGGCATACCGCGCGGAATAGACTCCCGGCTTCATCGCAAGATAGAATACTTCCAGTCCCGTGTCATCGGCGAGACTCAGCATTCCGGTCGCCTGAAATGCTTCGCGTGCCTTCTTCAGCGCATTCCCCTGCAGCGTCGGTTCATCCTCGATGGTCTTCGGTCCGTTGGGAATATCGGCGAGCGAACGGACACTGAAAGGAAGTTTTGACAGGAAATGTTGTATTTCTTCCACTTTGTGCTTGTTGTTCGTTGCAATAAGAAGGTCGGTCATGCGGCCTTCCGCGGGAAGAAGCCGTAGAACAGATTCACACTGCTGGAGACCATCGTGAATGAATTGAGAAGGATGAGAGGGATATTGTTCAGGAAGTACGCCTGAAGCAGCAGCAGCAGGGAACCGAGCACATAGAGTACAAGGAACGATTTACGGATTGCGACCGTCCCCGCTTTGATGGTGCCGATGGTCTGAGGGACCCAGCACATTGCTAAAAAGATCAATCCTGCATATCCGAACATGTCGACACTTGTCATATTATCCTACTAAATGTTTGATCGCTTCCTGAATTGTTTCCACACCGATGATGGTGATCTCTT
>CALROS020000023.1:0-9974 GCA_943369855.1 Chitinophaga pinensis
ATTGAAAAGCTCATCGGAAAGAAGATCCCGGTGATGAACGATCATCCGTTCCCATTGAATGATCACAATCCTGTCAAGACCCCGAAACAGCCGGCGCAGAGACAGCAGCACCGCTCTCCCCGTCCTCAGCGGCCGGGACATTCGACAACAAGATCCCATAGCTCCGGTTCCTCATCGTCCCGCACACACGGCTCCTCGACGTCGACACCGAGAACACACGGTTCCTCAACATCATCATCGAGATCACATAGTTCTTCGTCTACGTCACGGACGCATAGTTCTTCCGCATCATCATCGAAAGCACACAGCGCTACGCCTGCAGCACCGAAAGTGCACAGCGTTGAAACTCCTGCTCCGAAAAAGAAGAGTTGGTTCAGCAGATTCAAGAAATAAACGTCAGAATGTTTTACCGCTTCAGATTTGATCCGTCATCCAATGAAAAGAGGAAACGATGGCAAATATGACATTTGAATCTTCATTGAACAATGGTCCTCATCATTTCCTCGCCCAGTTCGAAGGATCATGGCGCGGAGTGACGAGGACCTTCTTTGAACCGGGAATCCTCGCCGATGAATCCGCATGGGAAGGAACGATCAGGCCTGTTTTGAACGGCAGATTCATGATCCATGAATATAGCGGCAGCATCACCGGAACTCCCCTCCACGGAACAGCCATCCTTGGCTATAATATCGCATCCGGACACTTCGAGTGCAGCTGGGTGGATAGTTTTCATAACGGAACATCGATGATGATCTCACGAGGAACCGCCTCAGATAGGTCATTCTCAGTTCTCGGCAGTTATCCCGCTCCCGACGGCTCCCCGCCTTGGGGATGGCGGACGACGTTCGAACTGAGCACTCAAGACACGGTTATCATTCGCATGAACAATATCACGCCGGACGGCGCGGAATCATTAGCGGTCGAAACCGTCTACTATCGAGTGCCATAATCCAACTTGACTTCGATCGACCGCTTTTCTACATTAGCGCTGAGCACCCCACCATCAACAGGAGGATCGTATGAAGGTCAAAGATATACTGAATTCTAAAGGACGTTCGTTGTTTTCCGTGCATGAGGATGCAACCGTGGAGCATATCGTTGCAGAACTAGCAGCCAATAAGATCGGATTCCTGATCGTCAAAGGAAATGACAATACGGTCGCGGGTGTGATCTCCGAACGGGATATTGTCCACCGATGTATGAGTGCCAAAAAAGATCCCTCCAAAGCTACCGCAAAAGAGATCATGACCGAGCGCGAAAAACTTGTGACGGCAAATGAGGATCAGGAGATCGATGAAGTGATGACAATGATGACCAGGAAAAAGGTCCGTCATCTTCCGGTGTTTCAGGGGAATGAGATCACGGGTTTGATCTCGATCGGGGATGTGATCAAGATCATGCTGGATGATAAGGATGAAGCGATCAAAACGTTGATGGATTATGTGACGAAATAACGTTCCTTACTCCTTGCAGCAATCCATTGTCTTTTCTGTTTTTTCGTGTGTCACAGTCTGCACGACCTTAGGACTGATCATCGGTATTCCAAGATTCAGGCCGCGGAGTATCAGGATCAACGCCAATGCAATACTGAAGACGGGGACCGCTTTCGTAAACAGGGAGCGGTATTTTACCGAAATAAGTTTTCCGCTCATCGCCACTACGAGAAGCGCCGGCATCGTACCGATTCCAAATACCATCATAAAAGCAGCACTGTGCCATACATCGGCAACGACCGTAGCTCCGATCAGCGCTGTATAAACGAGTCCGCACGGCAAGAGACCATTCAGCATTCCCATCATCACCAACGTCGCCGTTCCTCTTCGCTTCATTAACGAGGAGAATCTTGTTTTGACAAATGAATAGAGGTGACGAAGCGGTGAGAACTTCTCAAGTTTTGACTGAAGACCAAGGGGAATTGCGACCGTGATCAGCAGTGATATCCCGATGATGATGGAAAGATTCTGCTGGATACTCATGACAAGACTTCGCCCCGCAAATCCGAGGACCGCTCCCAAGAGTCCGTACGTGACAGCCTTCCCGACAGTATAAACGATACGTTCAAGAAGATACCTTCTGCGGTGCTCAGTATTACTCGGCACCACAAGCATCAGCGGACCGCACATTCCGATGCAGTGAAGACTTCCAAACAGCCCTAACGTGAACGCAGCAAGAAGTTCCATGGTCAACGAATAATGATTGGCATCTCTGAATAGTATTGCTGATTCCCTGCACTCCATGAGATCTTTGCACGCCAGAGTCCCGGTGTGAAATCGGATATGGGGAACAGCTGCGAACAGGAGGAGTCCAATGCGACCGCCCGGACAAAATCCCCTTTGCGGTTCGACGGTCGGAAGAAATAGACCGTTCCTGAATATCCCGACGGTGCATCAATGACCGGATATGTAAATTTTACGGATGAACTCGTCAGTTCCATTGCCACTTGTTTCTCGAGAGCATTCGTGCTCTTCACGAGCTGAATATGGTCCTGATACCGCAATTCCTTCTCATAATAGTCGTCCGTCACGAGATCGACATTGGTGTTCATGGAGATGTAGACCATGACGAATGTACCGATACCGAAGATGATGAACGTCATGACGATGCCGAATCCCCAGTTGAATTTAATCTTCATGTTTCTTTTCCTCTTTCACTTCATGATGCTCTTCATGGTTCTCTTTTTTCTCCACCGGACCAAGGAAGGACGTGTTGATCCGCTGCACTTCTTTCCCGTCCACATACACGGCGAACTGGAGCGGTGTGTTCATCTGCGTGATCGAATATTTGTCCAACAGAACGAACATTTTTGTCAGCATCGCTTCCTGTGCGGGAACGGCCTTATTCTCGCCGAGGATACGGATCTCCCCTTCGCTATTCAGAAGCTTGACGGTGACATTCTTCTGCTCGAACGTCTTATTGAGCACTTTCATATCATACAGATTGCTCACTTTATCGTTCTGTTGTTCCTGATAGAACATTCCCGGTGAGCGAAGGATCGTCACATCATATTCCGAACGTGTCGTCAGGAAGAATGTCAGCAACGACAGGAGCAGAACCTGCACAACGGAATATCCGATGACCCTGGGTGTAAAGATCTTCCGGGTCTGCGTTTTGATGCCGTTCAACGAATCGTACCGGATCAATCCGCGCGGTTTTTTGATCTTATCCATCACCGTGTCGCATGCATCGATACAGGCAGTGCAGTTCACGCATTCCAATTGTGTGCCGTTCCGGATATCGATACCGGTAGGACAAACAACGACGCATTCATTGCAGTCGATACAATCACCGGCTGTACGGACCTCGGATCGTTTTACTTTCTGCCTCGGTTCTCCCCGCAGGTAATCGTAGGCAATAACAATCGAATTCGTATCGAGCAGAACCCCCTGCAGTCGTCCATAGGGGCAGACAAGGATGCATGCCTGTTCGCGGAACCAAATGAAGATCCAATAGAACAATCCCGTGAAGAGCATCATCGCGGTGAAACCGGAGATGTGATCCGCAACAGGTTCAACGACGATCTTCTGCAGTGCATCGATGCCGATGATCCATGCCAGCAGCATATTGGCAGTGAGAAAAGAGATGACGAAATAAATGATATATTTCGTCCCCTTGCGCACGAACTTCTCGCCGGTCATTTCCGACTCATTCAGTCTGCGCTGATTCCGGTGATCGCCTTCCACCCAGTAATCGATCTTGCGAAAGACCGATTCCATGAACACCGTTTGAGGACAGACCCAGCCGCAGAACAGCCTGCCGAACACCGCCGTGAACAGGAAGATGAAGACGATCGTGGTGATCATCGACAATCCCAGCAGGTAGAAATCATGCGGTCCGAATGCAAATCCGAACAGGATGAACTTCCGTCCGATGATATCGAACAGCATATACGGATGACCGTTCACTTTCAGGAACGGCGTCCCGAACAGGATCAACAGCAGGATACCGCTGAACACATTACGGGCATTCGTAAATCTCCCCTTGGGTTCTTTCGGATAGACCCATTTTCTCGCTCCGCTCTTCTCAACGATCCCCAAAGAATCTCGAAACTCTTCACCGGGGGTGCCATTAACCATATCTTCAGCCATTATGCAGTCACAATCACATCGTTTTTTGCTTGAGAGTGTCCTGAACTACAATGACAGGCTCAACATATTTTTGTCCTTCGGGCGCTTTGCCTCCGGGAGGATTCGACCCTTTCAGCGACAGCACATAGCTGGCGATGTTCTGGATCTGTTTCTGCGAGAAGACCAATTCCCAGCTGATCATCCCTTTCGCCGGGACACCCTTTTTGATCGTCGTGTAGACGTTCTTGATGCCGCCGCCGTGGATCCAGTACTCATCGGTCAAATTGGGACCGACGAGACCGCCGGCCTGAGGACCGTGGCAGGTGAAACAGAATTTATGGAAGATCTCGTCCCCTTCTTTCAATGATTCAGCATCCTTCAGCGCGACGAGCGCATTCTCATTGATCGTTCCGCCGGAAGCAAGCATGATCTTCTTTTGAAGATTTGCCGCAACAACTTCTTCCATATACTCATCGGCGGAGAGTTTAGAAATCCCGGCGACATGATAATCGATCATATAGATGAATGCAAAGACGATCGTGCCCGCGAACAGGTAGTTGAACCACGGCGGAATACGGTTGTCGAGTTCTTTGATATCATCATAGATATGTCCGACATCGGCTGCTGCTTCGCTCGGAGGCGGGATGACATAATTCTTGATCTTGAAGTAGAGTTCTGCGATCGGATCGACATTGGCATTCATCACACCGATGATATACATCAGTGTAGCGATCACGAAGATCATGAATGACACAGTGAAGATCAATGCCAGTTCGGCAGCCGGATCGGCCGCCTGTGCTGCCGGAAGCGTCTGGGCAGCCAGCGGAATGGAACCGGCAATCAGCAAGGAGAGCAAACGAGTGACCATGTTCGTCTTTTTCATAATGTTGTTTTCCTATCCTCAACGGACTCCGTTGAATCGTTGAGAGGCATTTCGCCCATATAGTTCAGAAATTTTTTGTCTAATTTGAATACCCACACCGTCACCGCAATGAAGAACGGAATGAAGACGAACAGTGAAAAGAGCGGGTATGCTGAAATTCCATCAATAGAGCTGAGATAATTTGATAGCATGGTCCTCTCACTTTCCTGTCGCTTTAATGTCCGTACCCAATCTCTGAAGATATGCGATCAATGCAATGATCTCTTTGTTCGGTTCTGCCGGGACCTTATTTCTCTGCAGGTCCGCAGCGATGGAATCAGCCTGTTGCCGCAGAATATTGTTTGCGATCATATCGTATCCTTTCGGATACGGAACACCCAGGGTCTGCATCGCACGGATCTTCGGCGCAGTCGATGAGGTATCAAGATCCTGCGTCAGCAGCCATGAATAATTCGGCATGATGGAACCGGGCGACATCGTCCGCGGATTATCCATATGCAGATAATGCCAGAGGTTCGGGTATTTGCCGCCGACACGGTGGAGGTCCGGACCGGTCCGGCGTGACCCCCACAGGAACGGATGGTCATACACGAACTCACCGGCTTTGGAATATTCACCGTACCGTTCAGTTTCGGAACGGAACGGACGGACCATCTGCGAGTGACATGCATTGCAGCCTTCGCGGATATAGAGATCTCGACCCTGCAGTTCCAACGGAGTGTACGGTTTTACACTGGCGATCGTCGGGATGTTCGATTTCACAAGGAATGTCGGGATCATTTCCACCATTCCGCCGATCAGAACTGCTACAGCGGCAAAGAGCGCAAACTGAACGGGACGTTTTTCAAGGATACGATGTTTGGTATCGGACGGATTCGCGACATCCTTTGCCAGCGCCGGTGCTTCGGCATCCTCATTCGCGAGGAAGGAACCTTGTTTGATGGTCTTCACAAGATTATAGATCATCACCAATGTTCCTGTCAGGAACAACGAACCGCCGACCGCACGGATCATATGGAGCGGAATGATCTGAAGCGTTGTTTCAAGGAAGTTCGGATACTGCAGCACACCCATTCCGTTGAACTGTTTCCACATCAATGACTGTGTGAGTCCTGCAACATACATCGATGCAGCATAGAACACGATACCCAATGATCCAATCCAGAAATGGAAACTTGCCAGTTTCTTGGAATAGAGATCCGTCCGATATAATTTCGGAACGAGCCAATAGAGGATACCGAAGGTCATGAATCCGTTCCAGCCGAGCGCACCGATATGAACGTGCGCAACGATCCAGTCCGTGTAATGCGCGAGTGCATTCACATTCTTCAGGGAAAGCATCGGTCCTTCGAATGTTGCCATACCGTACGCCGTCACACCGACCACCATGAATTTCAGTACCGGCTCTTCACGAACTTTATCCCATGCACCGCGAAGCGTCAGCAGACCGTTGATCATCCCGCCCCACGACGGTGCGATCAGCATAATGGAAAAGACGGTACCAAGCGACTGTGCCCAATCCGGAAGCGCCGTGTAGAGAAGATGATGCGGACCAGCCCAGATGTAGATGAAGATAAGGGACCAGAAGTGAACAATGGATAGCCGATATGAATAGACAGGACGATTTGCTGCTTTCGGCAGGAAGTAATACATCAGACCGAGATACGGAGTGGTCAGGAAGAATGCCACTGCGTTATGACCGTACCACCACTGCACCAGTGCATCCTGCACGCCGGCATAGAGTGAATAACTTTTAAACAGAGAGACGGGAACTTCCAGTGAATTCACGATATGAAGGACAGCGATCGTTACCAGCGTCGCAATATAGAACCAAATGGCGACATACATGTGACGTTCGCGCCGTTTGATGATGGTCCCGAAGAAGTTGATGGCGAATACCACCCAGATGAGCGTGATGGCGATATCAATAGGCCACTCGAGTTCAGCATATTCCTTACTGGTCGTGATACCGAGCGGCAGCGACACAGCGGCGGCCAGAATGATCAGCTGCCAGCCCCAGAAGTGGATGCGGCTCAGGACATCGCTGAACATGCGTGCTTTGCACAGACGCTGCAGCGAATAATACACTCCCATAAAGATCGCATTACCGACGAACGCAAAAATGATCGCATTGGTATGCAGCGGACGGATACGGCCGTAGGTAATATACTGCAGATTGGCATTCAGTGCGGGAGAGAACAATTGCGATGCAATGATCACTCCGACGAGCATGCCGACAACTGCAAAGATGACCGATGCGATACCGAAATCGCGCACGATCCTGTTGTCATATTGGAACTTTTGAACTTCCATTGAAACCTCGTGAATTAATAGTGGGATTTAGATTGTAGTATTTTTGTTATTGTCTTCGAACAGTATCCGTACCGACGGTGTGTATTTGTCATCATACTGACCGGAACGGACCATCCAGATGAATGCCGCCAGGAAACCGACAGCAATGATAAAACTGAAACCGATAAGAACAGCGATCACTGCCATGAGTAAAGCCCCTTCTTCTTCGCGAACAACTGTGTTGCGATCGTTGTGAACAGTACGATCGTTATGGAACTTGACGGCATCAGGATCGCCGCTTTGATCGGCGTCAGTATCCCCTGCAGAGCAAAATAGATGCCGACGCAATTATACATGAATGCCAGGATGAAACTTGCGATCACAATATTCATACTCGTCCGCGCAAATGAGAAGAACTGCGGCAGCATCCGGAATGCGGTTCCGTTCAAGATCGCATCGGAAGAGGGTGAGAATTGAGAGACATTTTCCGTTACCGCCACTCCCAGATCGCTCATCATCAATGCACCGGCATCATTCAGTCCGTCACCGATCATCATCACACGCTTCCCTTCCGCTTTCAAGGACTTCACGTATTCCAGTTTATCGGACGGCGATTGATTGAAGCGAAGATCCGTTCCCGCCGGGAACATTCCCTGCAGACGTATCCGTTCGGACTCGTTATCGCCTGAAACAACTGCGAACGATACCTTCTTCTTCATTGAGGACAGTATCTCGGCAAGGCCATCGCGATAGACATTCTTGATGGAAAAATATCCTTTCACTTCACCGTTGACCGATACGTACGAGCGGGTCTCATTCACGGTCCCTTTCGGAAGATGACCGCCGCCGACAAATTCCCGTCCGCCGATCACATACAGCATTCCGTTGACCTTCCCCGAGACTCCTTTGCTTACCAGTTCGCTGAAACCTTCAATAGGTCTTTTTTCTGCAGAAAGATGGTCAGCGATCATGATACTCACAGGATGGATCGAACTCGAAACGACCGAGAATATTCCCGCCTTCTCTTCTGAAGACAATTCCGGACCCACAAATTCGACCGTTGACCGTTCGGCATAGGTGATCGTCCCAGTCTTGTCAAACACCACCGTATCGATCTTCGAGAGCTGTTCGATCACTGCTGTATTCTTCAGGAAGAATTCGTTCTTCCCGAAGATCCTCATGGTGGTCCCGAGAGTGAACGGGATCGAGATCGCCAGCGCGCAGGGACAGGCAATGATCAGAATGCCGGTGAACGCATTGACGGCGGTGGTCGTGTCTTTCGGAAGCCAGTATAAGAGGACGACGGCAGAAATTGCGAGGACGACCACGGTAAAATATTTACTGACTGCATTGGAGAGTTCGGAAAGCTGTCCCTGTTCGCGTGAGGTATGCTTGAAATTATTCCAGAGCTGTGTAAGATAACTTTGGGAAACTTCTTTCATCACTTCAAGTTCGATCACGCCGCCGGCCTGTTTGCCTCCTGCATAGATCATCTCACCAAGTACTTTTTCGACCGGTGTGGATTCTCCCGTAACGAAGGAGTAGTCGATCGCCGCACTGCCCTGCAGCAATATGGCATCAGCCGGAATGATCTCACCGTGACGGATCACGATCCGGTTTCCCCTCTTCAGGGATGCGATCGGGACCGTTGTCTCAACTCCGTTCTTCTTGGTCATAACGGAGATCGGGAAATAGGATTTATAATTCCGTTCAAAATTCAGACGGTCGTACGTCTTACTCTGGAAGACCTTTCCGAGGAGCAGAAAGAATAATAATCCGCACAACGAGTCGATGAAACCGGGCCCCGTTGCTGAAATGATCTCATAGGCGCTCCGGAAGAACAGCAGGAATATGCCGAGCGCGATCGGAACATCGATATTGATGATCTTCTTTTTGAGTCCGTTGTATGCCGATGTAAAGAAACCTTCGCTGCAGTACAGGAATACGGGAACACCGAGCAGCAGATTCAAATATGAGAACAAGGGACGGAGGAACTGTTCGCTCGCGTCGAATCCGAGGTAATCCGGAAAGCTGAACAGCATCGAATTTCCGAAACAGAATCCGGCAACACCGATCTTGTAATACAGCGATCTGGTGATGTTGCTGACGGGATTTCGCTCCATTGAATCGAGACGGAGATCCGGTTCATAACCGATCGACGTGAGAAGGACTACGATATTCTTCAGCGAAGTCTTTTGCTGCCGGAACGTGACGGAGACCTGCTTCTTGAGATAATCAACCCGTGAGTCAGCGATTCCTTCGTCCAATTTATACAACTGCTCCAACAGCCAGATACAGGAACTGCAATGGACTGCCGGAAGGGAAAAAGTAACGGTAGCGGTCGTTCCGTCGGAAAAATTGAGCAGTTGTTTTAGGATATTCTCGTCGTCGAGATATGCGAAGCGGGAGACTTCGATCTGTGTCGGGGAAATGCCGGGAGATTTTTCTATGGAGTAATAATTGCAGAGGTCGTTCTGCTGTAAGATCTCGAACACGATCTTACAGCCCGAACAACAAAAAAGTTTGCCGTCATGCTCAACGCGCTCGCCGCGGATCGCGTCTCCACAATGATAGCACGAAGTCGTTATGTCGGAAGCAGCAGGGGTTTTCTCCATAATCCGAACTATAATTGACAACTATAGTGCCAAAAACCCCAAATATTTATGGGCTATTTAGGCTGTTTGGCGTATTTATGCCGCAGTTTTTTGCAAATATGAAATCAGATTCTGCTGTCT